>DCVG01000049.1 GCA_002328665.1 Nitrospiraceae bacterium UBA2194 | reverse complement strand
CAGGTCATAATAAACTTGACTTCGGCTTATTCCTCTCGTAACTTGCATACAGGCATTCAACTAAAAAAAACAAGATGAAAACATGGTTTCTCATTACGATCGCGCTTTCTATTTTTCAGATAAGCAATGGAGAGAACGCCAGGGTGCTATTGGTCAGACATGAACTTCGCTGGACTGATGAAACCCGGTTCCCGAATTATTTTCTCTATCCTGACCTTCGCGATTCCATTTTCAGCGACACCCGGCAGGAACTTCAAAAAAAACTGGAAGCAGGAGAAGTTATATTTCCTGAAAAAGTGGAATACAGAATCATTGCCGGAACCGGGAATCAGAAAGCGGAAATGCCTGCTGCAACGACCACTGAAGGCCCCGAAATCGGTATTTTCTCCTTCATCACCCGGGCAACCGTAGGATTTGCGATGCACTGGAAGATGAGAATAATTGTAAGGGAGAACGGCAAGACGGTAATTTCAACCGAGGTTTCCCATGAACTGGAATATTATGACGCATCCGGTTATCTTTCAGCGAGACGCTGGCTTTCACCGGAAGACTTTCGTGCAATTTTCGGCAGGCTGGTGAAAGAAGCACTGGGCTCTCTGCCTTCGTCCGATGAAAAGATCACACTGGGTCTCCCGGAAGAAAAGGAAGAACTTATCCGCACACTTTTCCCCGATTCGGAACGCGCCATGCTAAAGATAAATGGCGCCTGGAAGAGTGCCAACAATTTCGCCGCTATTCTGGAGAGGGGAAATGATACCCTTGGCAGGTTAGACTACTTGGCAGGATGGGATAGCGAATACATCGTACCATCAGGTTCTGGCATCTTTGCTACCCTCTTCACTGAAATTACGGGCATTGATATGTCCTATGAGCAAAAGGTGATCCAGGAAAAGAGAGGAACCATGAGGTTCCCTGACGGCAAAATAACAAAAATCCGTCTCAGATGGATCGAAATGCAGGAAAGATCCGTAAAGGATGAAGGAGGCATTTCAACGATCACCAACCCTCTTATTACTGAATTGTATGACGGCGAGACAAAGGCAGGCGATTTCCTTTTCACAAGCCGGGTGAAAGTGCATGCCACCGATCAGACGAAGGAGAGCTTCAACCTCTGGACCGGATATGTAGCTGAAAATACACTGGGATCGGAAAGAACACAACGGATCGAAGGATTTTTGGGTGATGTCCCCATTTTTTCCGAATACAATGAATATTTCGGAATTATTGAGGTGAGTGCAGATACCGTTTTGCTGGCCATGATGGTGGCACAGAATTGTAATCCTGATAATCAGTCGTTTGGCAGAACGAGAATGACAAAAAAGAAAGTGTCAATGGTGGGCGGATCATCCATTGGAAAACAATCGCTCGACAATGCTGAAACAGTAGAGTGGTACCCCGTCTATCTGCCTGTCAATGCATCTAAAGAAACCGGAGAACTGTGCCTTAAAATCTTATCGTGTCTGTTTTTCGGGATAGGAACACAGGGTCAGCCTATCAGTTTTCCGTATTAAAACGAAAGCCAATCCCCTCTCTCTGCGGATGGGGTTCTCGCTGTGCTAAAAGCTTTTTCTCTTTATGCGAGGCTAATCTTCCTCAAAATTTAGACCCTCCGTTTGTAATTTGATTCAAACAATTCGTATTTTTAAGTCTCACCAATCTAAACCTAAGGAGGAATATTATGTCAAACGAGGAATTTACACCTGACCAGACCCAATCACAGATCCAAACACAGGCACAGTTGCCATTGTCAGCCACCCTGCCCAACCTGACAAAGTATATGAACTTTATCGGGTTGCTTTCAATGATCTTTGGAGTAATCTACTGCCTGACAATAATAGGGGCAATCTTCGGAGTACCTTATTATATTATGGGCAAGAGACTAAGGGAATCAGCCGAAGCTTTTACAGGTTATAATTCTTCTAGCTCAAACAGAGATCTTGAAACGGCCATCGAGAGACAAACCAGGGCGTTCTTTATCCTGTATATTCTGGCAATTATTTCTCTCGTGATCTTTGCTATATATCTTGTTGTAATTATCGGCCTGCTGGCTTCAGGGGGATTGAATTAGACCCAACCGGCGCGCAGAGGAGGAGCTGCCGAGAATAATCGGCACCAGGCAATATTTTTAGAGTTGTATTATCGGCCTTCTCGCGTCAGGCAGTCTCCGGTAACAGGCAGCCCGCAATCCCTGACCCGCGGATGATTTTATCAACCGCCGCCGGAAGAATGTTGAGAAATATCTTGATAAAGGATTTTTGCAACAAAAAAAATCTTACCTTTGCAGCGATTTTACGACCACACATCGTAAGCTTTTTTAACAGAATAACAGAACCAAATTTTAAACAGAAATGAAAAACAGATTTTTTTTAGCTATCGCTACAGTTGCTGCAGTGGCTCTTATGACCAGCTGCGCTAAAGTTCCCCAGGTTGAACTCGACGCTGCTTCAGCAGCCCTCGAGTCAGCCAAGACAGTTCAGACTGACGTTTACTTCCCCGTAGAATTTGCTGCTCTCAATGATTCTCTGACAGTTATGCTGCAGAACATCGAGACACAGAAGTCGAAGTCAGCAAAGGATTTCAAAGTTATCAAGACTAACGCTGAAGCTATCACCCTCAAAGCTGGTGAACTGGCAGGTCAGGTTGAAGCAAAGAAACTTGAAGTTAAAACCGGAGCCGAAACCATGATGGCCGATGCTAAAGCCCTTCTCTTTGAGGCAAAAGCTCTCGTCCTGAAAGCTCCCAAGGGCAAAGAAGGCAAAGCAGTTATTGAAGAGATAAACAATGAACTGACAGTCATCGAGACCTCTCTGAACGACGCTCAGGTCCTCTACGACGGCGGCACCAACTACGTACAGGTTGTTGACAAGGTTAAAGCTGCTACCGAAGGCCTCAACGGCATCATCGCCGAGCTGAAGGAAGCAATGGCTAAAGCCGGTATTAAAGTCTAATTAATACCACCAGGAATTAAAATGGATCCCCGGGCCTGGTCCCGGGGATTTTTTTAAACAGAAACATGAAGAGAGGCTCCCTGATAAGTTTGATCATCTACACTGCCGTAGCCGGCATCGTAATCTTCCTTCTGCTGCTGCTTTTCAGGGCCCTGGTGCCTGAGCCGCCCCAGCAGGAGGTGGAGATGGCAAGAGCGGCAATAGCCAAAGCCAGGGATCGCCAGTCGGAGGTCTATTCGCCGAGACTCTTCAGGGAGGCACAGAACA
>DCVG01000012.1:8429-25207 GCA_002328665.1 Nitrospiraceae bacterium UBA2194 | reverse complement strand
TTTGGTTTCTTTATTCCTTTAACCAATTGATTTCAATAAGAATTTCCTTTTAAGAACATCATTTCATGCAATTCAGAAAATCTAAGAAATTCAGGCAGTTCAGAAAATCCAATGGTACATTTTAGAACAAATGGAGCCCCCGACAGGAGTCGAACCTGCGACATGCACATTACGAATGTGCTGCTCTACCAACTGAGCCACGGGGGCATTTAAGGATAGAAATATTGTAGCATAAACAGAATAGGTGAGGAGAAGTACCCCTTAATCCCCTGCAGAATAAGTCCATAACCTTCCATGAGCATTATTGGATCCTGCCAGGGGTAATCCTATCCCCTCCTTCAAATCGGGTTATTAGATTCAGGGGTAGAGACAATATGCGTTCGCAGAAACAGGACTTTCGGGGATGACATGCTTTATGATTTCGAACCAAATAAAGAAGGCCGCCCAAAAGGGCGGCCTTCTTTCCCGCGAGAGTCATACAACCTCAGAAAGAAACGTTGATCTCGAAATACGGCCAGTAATCGTGCTGGAATTTCGAGCTTCCCAATACGGAGAAATCCTCACCGCTGTCCTTATCATGTTTGGTGTACATAAAGTCCATGTAGCCAAGGCGGAAACGGACGTTGGATCTGAAATAGTAGTCGTAATAGATATCCCAGACCTGGGCATTAAATGGATAAAATCCCACGACCTTGCTGCCGGCGGGATCATAGAAGAAGTTGCCCTGGGGCTGTAAAACCGTACCCTTTCTCCTGTATCCGCGATAATTGAATGGGTTGATCCAGGCATCGCTGCCGTCAGCAAATTCTACGGTCAACTGATGTTTGGGATGGATCAGGTCCCCGGTGTTAAACCCTGCGAACCATAGGTGACCGGGGTACCCTTTATCATCGACTGTCACCGGGTCTCCTGTTCCGCCGGGGCTGAAAGTATGATCGGCTACCTTGAAATGGCTGTAATAGTAGGCTCCGTATATCTGGAATCCCAGGAGTTGCGTGTCAACATATGTACCGGCGAGGTAATAATCGGTTTTAAGATCCGGAACATAGCTCGTGTCTTTATTTGGCATATGCCAGTCGTCCATATAAAGACCGTCCAGGATAACTTCCGTATCTTTTCCTAACTTGACCCGTGCCTGCGCGAGATATGCATCAGAGTCGGCCTTTAAATCCAGATCGGCTTTTTTCAGCGTTTTTCGCTCGTCATATTTCAAATATCCGAAAATAACGCCCGTCTTTTCTTTTACCTTTGACTCATAAGTTTTCCGTGTAGGGACATTTTCCTGACTTGTTCCCCACAATCTCCCGCCCGTCCAAGGAAGCTGAATCTTATCAAGGAACGTTTCGGGCGCGTCCAATTTGACTAAAGTTCCATCAATTTCCGAATCTATGAAGGGTCTCGGGAAAAGACTTCCGGCCTGCCTCGAAGGGGCTCCGTCCAGTCCCGGAAGGCGGCCCACATACCACGTACCGTTGACCGGCGGTATCTTCAAGGTTATATACGCCTGTTCGAACCTCGCATTTATATCTTTTCCGATGCTCGCCTCATAGGAGTTTCTTTTGTTAAACGGATCGGCCGCCGTATCGTCAAAGGCGCCCCATCGTTTGTTCATCGTAAGTCGCGCATAGAAATCAACCCAATCCGGGACAGCCTCAACATGGGCATTCAATCTCACTCTCAAAGGAAAAGATGTCTTATCTTTATACTCGGCATCTTCAACCGGTTTCCCTGCACCATAAAACCCCCTGTCGGTGGTGGCTTTCTCGGACATGATGCGGAACCGTGACTCACCACTGAATTCGATGCGGTCTTTCAGAGCTTTCTTTTCGATTTTTTCCGTCTTTTTCTGAACCTCGGCAACTATCTTGTCCGCCTCGGCAGCCTTTGTCGAGGTCTCCTTCTGCTGCTTTTCCAGGTTCTCCAACCTCTTCATGAGTTTCTGTATTTCGCCTTTCAGTTCCTCGATCTCTTTAGAATCCACGGCACGAACAGGGACAGCCGACATGCAAAAGAGAAAAACAAATGCAAAAAACAACACCCCCACTCTTCTCATAAAATTTCCTCCTTACTCCTTAAGATTATTTAATCGAACCCACCCGTTCGGAATCTTCATTTATCCTTATATGCTTATTATTTCATGTCTTTATAATGTTTTCTGGGGATGCAATACATATGCCAATTTCATAACTTGCTGATATTTAATAGGATTAGTTTTGCTCCGGAGAAATGATGCAATTATACGATGCAAAGATAAAAAACAAAAGCACATTTTTCAGGAGCCTGTATGGCTGCATAATAGTGTTGCAGTGAAACTTATCATTGCTTCAGTATCCAGGGCGCATACCCGCCTCGGCCGGAGCCGGCGATAAAACAGCCTCTTCGGCAACTGCCACGTGCGTGGTGGAAACTTTATTAGACCTCGCTATCGTAATAAAAAACCCATCATATATGATTCCGACCTCACAGATATACTCTCTGTCAGGGCTGACATCAAGATAAAGGCTTCCGATCCTGTCGTTCAGTAAAATATCAAAAAAATTGTCGGCATCCTTTCGTTCAAAATCCACACCCGAAACATCGCATACCCTTATTGCCAGATCTCCTTTGAATGTTTTCAGGGTATCTTCTCTGACCTCCCAGAAGGTGAATATCTTATAAGGGTCAACAACCATAATGGTTATGCTGTTTTCACCGTATTCGGAAGGAAGCGTTTCCCATGGAATCGGAGGGCATTGTCTTTCTTTCACGGCATACCCTTTTTTTTCATCTGCTGCTTCGACTGCTGCCATGACTTGTTCGCCCTTTCCGGCTTTCCCGGGTCTTTTGATTTTTTTAACTTCTTCAGTCGAAGTCTTTTTCGGAGCCTCCGCAGTCTTTCCTGTTTTTTCCCCTGGTCCTGCCTCCTTCTCTCCCTTAATCCCGGCCTTAGCCTTTCCCACCGGTGTCAGGGTAATTTTTCTTGCAGCTACTTTCCCGATCTTTCCGGCAGCAACCGGTTTTCTCTTAGCCTTGGCCTTGACCCCGGCCCTTGCTTTTTTCTCAGGCATAGTTTTTTTAACGACTTTCCTGAGAATTTTTTCTTTTCCTTTTACAACAGCCTTCTTAACAATTTTCTCTGCTTTTCCTTCAAGCTTCCGGGTTATCTTCTTTGTAATCTTCTTATCTTTTTTGTGAATTTCAGTCTTTTCAATTCTTTTCCCACCCCGGCCCCTGTCCTTAGCTTTTGATTTGGTTGCGGACACAACCTTAACCTTAGCCTTTGCCTTAGTCTTAATCTTTGCCTTTGTTTTAGTTTCAACCTTATTTTTGGTTTCGGCCACGGCCTTCACCGGCTTTGTTTTTTTCTTCTTTGACAGGATATGTTTTATCTCTTTTTTCCCGGCCATCGCCTTTTCAGGAGATCTGAGAGCCTTTTTTATCTTTTTCTCCATTTCTTTTTTTGCAATTGAACCGGAGATTTTTTTTGTTGCGGCTTTCTTCGTCATATATCCCCCCTTCCTGCTCAGCGCTTATTTTACCTAAATCTAAAATTCTTATCTACCAATCGTCATTGTTTTTTATCACGTCTGCCTGCGCTCTAATACAACAGTCAGGTTAAGTAATATTCCCCTGATTAATGCGCCTCCGCCCAGTTCTTCCCGTGTCTTATCTCCACGCTCAAAGGTACGGAAAGCATTATAACCCCTTCCATCTCTTCTTTTACAACAGCCTTTATTTCTTCGAGTTCCTCCGAAGGGAATTCAAACAACAGCTCATCGTGGACCTGGAGGATCATTTTTGCCTTCAACCCCTGAGCCCTGCACCTCTTGCGGATATTTATCATGGCGATCTTGATGATATCGGCAGCGGTCCCCTGTATGGGAGAATTGATCGCGAACCTTTCACCCTGCTGTCTTATGTTCGCATTCTTATTTCTGATTTCCGGGACAGCGCGCCTTCTTTTAAAGAAAGTCGTTACATACCCTTCCAGCTTTGCAGTTTCCAGTGTCCTGTCGATATAATCCCTGACCCCCGGGTGCCTGATGAAGTACTGTTCGATGTATCTCTTCGCTTCATCCCTGTCGATGTTCAGCGTCTCGGAAAGGCCGAACGGCGATATACCGTAAATGACACCGAAGTTCACTGTCTTTGCAATCCTCCTTGAATCAGGCGTCACCTTATCCGGCGGGATGCCGAAGATCTCGGATGCGGTCCTTGTATGTATATCGAGGTTGCTCCTGAATGCCTCGATGAGCCCTGCGTCGTTGCTTAAATGCGCAAGTATCCTCAGTTCAACCTGCGAATAATCGGCNNGCTGTTCCCGTCTGGTTGAAAGAAGTATGCAGACGGCCTGTCTCAGGATTGATGAGCGCAGGCAGCACATCGAGATATGTGCTTTTGAGCTTGCTGAGACTTCTGTAATTAAGTATCTCGCGGGGGAGTTCGTGGAATTGTGCAAGCTCCTCAAGAACGGACATCTCAGTCGAAAAACCTGTTTTGGTCTTTTTCCCCGGCTGGAAACCGAGGCTGTGGAACAGTACGTTACTCAACTGCTTCGGTGAATTGATATTGAATTCCTCCCCTGCCAGAAAATAGATTCTCCGCTTGATCCCATCGAGTTCTCTTTCGATCTCTTTCGAAAGCCCTTCGATCCCGCCTGAATCGATCCTGACGCCCGCCATCTCCATATCGGCGAGCACGCGTATGAGGGGCATCTCGATATTCATATAGAGATCCTCGAGTCCGTCCGACTTTATCAAGGCAAATAGTTTTTCCTTCAGTTCAAAACTGAGACCGGCGTCATCGCAGGCATACGGAGCAGCCTCTTCAAGCGGGACTTCTGCAAAAGACCCCCTCTTGAGGAGGACCTCCATAAAAGTCTTTTTCCTGTACGAGAGGTATTCGAAAGCCACCTCCTCCAGGCTGTGGTTCGGCTTGTTCGGGTTAAGGAGATAAGATGCGATCATTGTATCGTAGAGCAGACCTTTGAGACGGACACCTTCTTTTTCGAGAATCATCATGTCATATTTAAGATTATGCCCTATTTTTGCGATGCTTTCGTCTTCAAAGATGCCGGAACAAAGTCCGGCTAACTCCTTTACGTTAATCTGCGTTTGCACTCCCTCATAAGAATGGGAAACCGGGATGTAAAACGCCCTGTCTTTTTCAGAGCACAATGAAACACCGACAAGGCTTGCGATTACAGGATTCCTGCCGGTTGCCTCGGTATCGACTGCGAAATCTTTTTTTATCAGCAAAAGTATTTCCCCGAGCCTGTCAGCGGACAGAAGAGTTTCACATAGTATCTGCCTTGCAGCTTCTGAAGGGATAAGCTTCATAAGGCTGCCGAATTCGAGATCCCTGAAAAGCCGAATGAGCGAAATCCAGTCGGGCTCCTGCAACCTTAATGCTTTGATATCGACATCGACGGGTACGGATATGTCGAGGGTCGCAAGTCTTCTGCTCAGCCGAACGATATCGGCGTTTTCCCTGACAAGCGTTTTGAGTTTTTCTTTCCTTATTTCGGCGACATTATTCAGGAGGTCTTCAAGGGTTTCGAACTGCATAAGGAGTTCCTTTGCCGTCTTCTCTCCGACTCCTTTAATGCCCGGGATATTGTCAATAGCGTCCCCTGTAAGGGCCATGAATTCCGGTATCCTCTCCGGCCCGACCCCGAACTTTTCCCTGATCGCGTCGCGGTCGAGAACCCTTTCTTTCATAGGATCGTATACCTTTATCCTGTCGTCGACAAGCTGAAGCATGTCCTTGTCACCGGTAACGATGAACACCTCCGTCCCTTCGGAAGCGGCTTTCTTTGCAATAGTGCCGATGATGTCATCCGCCTCGTATCCCGGAATTTCGAATATCGGGATTCTGAAAGCGGAGACCATTTTTCTTATGAAAGGGAGCTGCACGACGAGGTCTCCGGGCGCCTCCGGCCTCTGGGCCTTATACGCCTGATATATCCTGTGCCGCTCGGTCGGAACCGGCGAGTCGAATGACACCGCAACGCTGTCCGGCTTTTTCTCCCTGATGATCCTGAGGAGCATATTGGTAAAACCATAAATGGCATTTGTCGGAAAGCCTCTGGAGTTAGTGAGTCCCCTGATGGCGTAGTAAGCGCGGTAGACATAGGAGTTTCCGTCAATCAGATAAAGGTTCACAGGAGATTATAACCTATAATCTCCTTCAATATGCAGCCGGATCATCACAGCAGGCGTTCGGCAGCCGGTCGTTTATCGGACATTCTCTGCCGGATTAGCCCTCCCCTTTAAATTGACAAAGGTTTTATGCCTATTTTACAGTAGAAGAAACGTCAGGAGGTTGAATTTGCTGAAATCAATAGAGGATATCAATACAACGAAAAAGCGCGTCAGGATAGAGATTCCGGCAGAGGTGCTGGAAAAGGAAATAGGGGGTTCCCTTGAAAGGCTGAAACAGAAGGTCAGTATACCCGGCTTCAGACCCGGGAAAGCGCCTGTCAATCTTATCGAAAAGCGTTTCGGGAAGGATGTTGAGGCAGAGGTACTCGAAAAGGTAATCCCCGAATACTACAGCAACGCTCTTCGGGACGCTTCCCTCAGTCCTGTGGCGATGCCGGTGCTCGAAGAAAAGCTTGAGTTCAAGAGAAATATGCCGCTCAACCTGTCGTTCATCATCGAAGTCCTGCCGAAAATCGAAACGCTGAATTATGAAAATATCGCGGTGAAGGATATCCCTTTTTCGGTAGAAGAAGCGGACATCGATGACACCATAACGAGACTGCAGAACCAGAAGGCCGTCTTCGAGGTTGCCGACAAGGAAGTGGAGACGGATGATTTTGTATCCTTCGAATATGCGGACAGCGAAATAGAGGGCGAGACCGTCGATCCGTCGGTGAAAGAGCTGATATCCGGGATGGGCAATGAAATATTCCCGCCGGATATAATGGAAAAAGTACTGGGAAAGAAAAAAGGCGACATAGTCGAATTCACTACAGTGTTGGATGCGTCAAAATTTAAGGAACTCTCGGGAAAGACAGTGAATATTAAAGTCAGGATAAGCGAGGTAAAGAAGAAGAGCCTGCCCGCAATCGACGACGAATTCGCCAGGGACCTCGGTTTCGAAAACATGGCCGGCATGAGGCAGAAACTGGAAGAAAAAATACACGAGGCAAAGCAAGAGCAGGTCCGGAAGATGCAGAAGGCCGAGATCATCAGGAAGATGATCGAATCCGATAATTTCGATGTACCGGAAACCCTTGTGAACAGAGAGCTTGAAGCCCTGATGATGGACAAGAGCATCTCCGGTGAAAAGGACGACACCATATATTCCGATACCGTGGCGGACGTCATGGAAAACGTCGCTGAAGGAGACGTTGCAGAAAAAGAAAAGAAAGAAACGAAAGACTTGCAGGCCGAGTTGAAGCAGAGGGCGGTAAGGAACGTCCAGGCATCGGTCATTATTGATATAATCGGGAAAAAGGAAGGGGTCACCGTCTCGGACGGTGAAGTGGACGAGAGGCTGTCCGGGATCGCAAAGAAGCTCTCTGCCTCTCCGGAGGCCGTGAAAAACTATTACATGTATAAACAGGGTTCACTGGACGGCCTGAAACAGTCGATACTTGAAGAGAAAGTGCTGGACATGCTCTTGTCCAACGCCGTTATCGAGAAAGGAGAAAACGCATGAGCATCATCCCGATTGTTATAGAGCAGACAGGCCGTACTGAAAGGGCCTATGATATCTACTCGCGCCTGCTCAAGGACAGGATTATATTTGCCGGCACGGCAATCGACGACAATATCGCCAACATCGTCATAGCCCAGTTGCTGTTCCTTCAGACGGAAGACCCCGAGAAGGACATCCATTTATATATTAACTCGCCGGGCGGCATAGTCTCGTCCGGCCTCGCAATCTACGATACAATGCAATACGTAAAGCCCGATATCGCCACCTACTGTATCGGACAGGCAGCCAGCATGGGAGCGCTCCTGCTTTCAGCCGGTACGAAAGGAAAAAGGTTTGCACTGCCTAATTCACGGATAATGCTCCATCAGCCGATGGGCGGCTTTTCCGGGCAGGCCACCGATATCGAAATACACGCGCGTGAAATACTCCGCATGAAGGAGAGCCTGAACAAGATACTCTCTTTTCATACCGGCCAGTCCCTTGATAAGATTCAGGCGGATACGGACAGGGATTTCTTTATGTCGGGGCAGGAGGCAAAGGAATACGGGATAGTCGATGAGGTCATAAGCAGCATGAAAGACAGGAAATTCCATGGCTAAAAAAGACGAAAGTTCTCTGAAATGCTCTTTTTGCGGCAAGGGACATGCTGAAGTAAAAAAGCTTATTGCAGGGCCTACCGTTTACATATGCAACGAGTGCGTCGAGCTCTGCAATGAAATTATCGCCGACACGCTCCATGAGGAGACAGGAGGAGTCCTCACACTCCCCAAGGTCCCGACCCCCTGGGAAATTCACCAGTGCCTCAATGATTATGTCATAGGCCAGGAAAGAGCAAAGAAGATACTTTCCGTTGCCGTGCATAACCACTATAAGAGGATATACAGCCCTGCCGAGTCGGATGTGGAGTTGCAGAAGAGCAACATTCTCCTCATCGGGCCTACCGGCACAGGCAAGACCCTTTTTGCCCAGACGCTGGCGAAGATACTCGATGTGCCGTTTGCCATTGCCGATGCAACAACCCTTACCGAAGCGGGGTATGTCGGAGAAGACGTTGAAAATATCATCCTTAAATTGCTCCAGTCAGCCGACTATGATGCCGAAAAGGCGCAGAGGGGCATCGTATATATCGATGAGATCGACAAGATAAGCAGGAGATCGGAGAATCCGTCCATAACGAGGGATGTTTCAGGTGAAGGGGTGCAGCAGGCGCTTCTCAAATTGATCGAGGGGACAGTAGCCAATATCCCGCCGCAGGGAGGCAGGAAACACCCGCAGCAGGAATACATCCAGATAGATACGACCAATATCCTTTTCGTGTGCGGCGGCGCTTTCATCGGCCTTGATTCAATGATAGAGCAGAGGATCGGACAGAAAACCGTCGGCTTTGCTTCCGACACTGTGACTAAAAAAGTGCGGAAGATCGGCGAGACCCTGAGTCTCGTGGAACCCGAGGACCTGATAAAATACGGTATCATACCCGAGTTCATCGGAAGGATGCCGGTCATCGCAGCGCTCGATGAACTCGATGAGCCGGCGCTTATAAAGATACTGATGGAGCCGAAAAACGCAGTCGTGAAACAGTATCAGAAACTTCTCTCTTTTGATAACGTACGGCTGAAGTTTACGGACGGCGCTTTGTCGGCGATTGCGAAAAAGGCGATCAAGCGCAAGTCGGGAGCGAGGGGGCTGCGCTCTATCCTCGAAGAGGCAATGCTCGAAGTGATGTACGAAATCCCTTCTCAGAAGGGGGTTAAGGATTGCCTTGTAACGGAAGAAACAATCGTCAAGAACGAAAAACCGATCCTTATTTACGAAAAAAAGGCTGAAACCGCGTAAAGGACAAACTTAGCGTATCCTGGTTTTGCCCGACGAGACCGCTTTCTCCATCGCCTTTTTCATGGAGGCTTTCAGGGCTTCATCCCCCACCGGAGAGATCGTCTTTTCTATATAGGACCGCGCCTCTTCGCTGAGAGGCTTCCTCCGCGATCTCGCGGTTTCCGCTTCCGGCTGCTCTTTTAATGAAACCCTGCCGAGCCTGAAACGGACCGATGTTACTCCAAAGGCGCTTAGTTTTTTGACGATGTCCTCTTTGAAAAAATTAAGCTGCTGCAGCCAGACGGGAGAATCCACATTCAACAGGAGATCTCCATTAGACAACCTGCCCGGCGCCGCATGGCAGGAAAGGGGTTTATGAAACAGGGAAGTCCAGCTTTTTTTAATTTCGGCGAGCGTTACGCCCTCATCAATTCCGAGATCCTTGATAATCGGAGCAAGCAGGGACCCGGCCTGTTTCACTACACCGCTTTCTTGACGAATCCGGAGCGCAGGCACCTGGTACAGACATAACCTTTTTTTACACTACCCCCGGTGACGATTCTCACCCTCTGCAGGTTCGGCAGTATGAGTTTCTTTGTCTTATTATTGGCATGGCTGATATTATTTCCGACCGCCCTTTTTTTACCGCACACAACACAACTCGCCATTTCCTCTATCCTCCTCCGAATAATTGCTTTAAAAAGGTCTGTTATGATAACATGTAACGGTTATTGTTACAAGAGCGCTTTCCCTAATCCCGATATACTAAGAATAGGTTAAGATAAATGAGTAAGATAAGAATTTATGAACTTGCAAAAAAATTGGGGGTCCCAAACAAGGTCATATTGTCCGAGCTTGTAACGCTCGGGGTCGAAGGGAAAACCCACTCTTCAAGTATTGAATCCGACCTCGCAAAGAAGGTGGAAAATGCAGTCCTGAAAAAACCTGCCGGAAAGCCTGCGGAACGTCATAAGCCGGAAAAACGGCCTGCTGCAGGAGAACCTGACCGCCTTTCCGTTAGACCGGTGCCTGAGAAACATAAAGAACCTGAAGCAGTCGTGCAGAGGGAAGTTGTGCCGGAAAAGAAAGTCCCTGCAGTTCAGGGGCCGGAAAAGGCTGCTCCTGCTGAAGAGGAAGAAGAATTAAAGATACCGGACAGGTTCAAAAAGGACATCGAACTGGAGAAGATCGAGAAGTTCAAGGCAAAACCCGGTATGCAAAGGGCTTTCCAGACCATCAGGAAGATCGAGCCCAAAAGATGGGAGCAGCGGCCGTCCAGGAGGGGCGGAAGAGGCAGGCCGTACCATATGGAAGATCGCAAACCCCAGGTTCAGCCCGTCGCATTGCGGAAAAAGATGTTGAAACTCCAGGAAGGAACCACGGTGAAAGAGTTTGCAGAACTCATCAGCGTCAAGATTTCCGATGTGATAAAAAAGTTTATGGAATTGGGGTATATGCCTACAATAAACCAGCCTGTCGATACTGATGCGGCATTATTGATCGCAGAGGGTTTCGGGGTGAAGCTCGAACTTTCGGCCATTGAAGAGGATACGGTTGATGTGGAGGCGCCTGAAGACATCAGCGCATTGGTACCGCGTCCTCCGGTCGTAACCATCATGGGACATGTCGACCACGGGAAAACATCACTCCTTGATGCAATAAGGGAAACAAAGGTTACCGAGACCGAAGCAGGCGGCATCACGCAGCATATCGGCGCATATAAAGTCAACCTTGCAGGCAAAGACATCGTGTTTCTCGATACCCCGGGTCACGAGGCGTTCACTTCCATGAGGGCAAGGGGGGCCAAGGTTACCGATATCGTTGTCCTCGTCGTGGCTGCCGACGATGGCGTCATGCCGCAGACTGTCGAAGCGATCAACCACGCAAAGGCGGCAGGCGTACCTATCGTCGTCGCGATAAACAAGATCGACAAGCCTGAAGCGAATCTCTCCAAAGTGAAAAACGAGCTGTCGGAGCAGGGGATCATATCCGAAGAATGGGGCGGACAAAATATCTTTGTGGAGGTTTCCGCCAAACAACGCATCGGGATAGAACGCCTGCTCGAAATGATACTCCTTCAGTCGGAGGTAATGGAACTCAAGGCAAATCCCGACAAGTATGCACGGGGCACCATCATCGAGGCGAAGCTGGACAAAGGGAGAGGACCTGTTGCGACCGTCCTTGTACAGTCCGGCCGGCTTAAGGTCGGCGATGCCTTTCTATCGGGCGTCAACGCCGGCAAGGTCAGGGCATTAATCGATGACAGCGGCAGGAGGATATCGGAGGCCGGCCCTTCGACTCCTGTCGAGGTGATCGGATTTTCAGATGTTCCCTCGTCCGGAGATATTTTCACGGTCGTCGAAGACGAAAAAAGAGCGAGACAGATTGCGCTTGCGCGGCAGCAGAAGCAGAAACTTGCCGAGATTGCAAGAACAAGAAAGCTTACCCTCGACGAGTTATACGCAAAAATCAAAGAGGGTCAGATAAGAGAACTTTACATAATCATAAAGGGCGATGTGCAGGGTTCGGTTGAGGCTTTAAAGGACGCTCTCGAGAATATCTCCCATCCCCATGTCAAGGTCAAGGTCATCCATTCATCGGTCGGCGGCATTAATGAATCAGACGTCATGCTTGCCACCGCATCAAGTGCAATTATCATAGGTTTTAATGTAAGGCCCGAGATGAAAGCCTCACAGGTGGCTGAAAAAGAGGGAGTCGATATCAGGCTCTACAATGTCATCTATGAAGCAATCGAAGACGTCAAGAAGGCCCTCGAGGGTCTTCTCGAACCTACTCTGAAGGAAAAAATACTCGGGAGAGCCGAGGTACGCCAGGTGTTTCCCATATCAAGAATCGGAACGGTCGCCGGGTGTTATGTGCTCGACGGGTTCATGAGCAGGTCGAGTGAAGGTGTCAGGGTGATCAGGGACAATATCGTTGTCTATGACGGCAAGATCAGCTCGCTCAAAAGATTTAAAGAAGATGTCAAAGAAGTCCAGACCGGCTATGAATGCGGCATCATGATAGAGAATTTCAATGACCTGAAAGTCGGCGACATACTCGAAAACTACATAATCGAAAAAATAGCCGCAAAATTATGAATAATCAATAACAAAATCCCGAATTCCAGACAAATTCCAATGAACAATGACCGGTAATCAAATGCAGATGGCTGTTTGTAATTGGTCATTATTATTTTTAACTTGTGGTTTGGTCATTGGTTATCTGAATAATTATGCTTCCATATAAACGGTCCCAGAGAGTCGGCGACCTCCTGAGAGAGGAGACCGCTGATATAATCATGCATAAACTGAAAGACCCGAGAATCGGCTTCCTCACCGTCACCGGCGCCGATGTTACCGACGACCTCAAGATGGCGGTAATTTACGTGAGCATCCTCAGGGAGGAAGAGAAGAAGACGACTATCGAGATACTTAAGGACGCAAAAAGCTTTATCCGCTCCGAGCTTTCAAAAAGGCTGCGCATGAAGTTTATACCGGCCATTGAGTTCAGGCTCGATCCCTCTGTTGAGTACGGCGACAGAATAGAAAAACTCCTCGGCGATATAAGGAAGAAAAGTGAAGGTCCCTCCTGAGGTCCTTTCCTTTTTAAAGGAACAAGACCGGTTCTTTATTGCGACACATATCAACCCTGAAGGCGACGCGCTCGGTTCTTCCATTGCGCTCTCGATGGCGCTCGAAGCCATGGGTAAAACAACCGTTGTCTACGACCGCGATTCCGTTCCCGAATATTACCGGTTCCTGCCGGGTCATGAAAGAGTGGCCAGTTCAACTTCAGACTTGCAGACAGCGGATTTTCACCTCGCGCTTCTCGATTGCAATATCCCGGAAAGGGCCGGAATCAACGGCGTACAGTTCAGGCGTGTTCTGGTAATCGACCACCATGAAACCGAAAAAGATTTCGGGGATATCAAATGGGTGAGGCCGGATGCCGCCGCAACGGGAATGATGGTCTTTTATCTGATAAAGGAACTGGGGATGAAGATAACGCAGGAGATTGCCGTAAACCTCTATGCCGCTCTTACCATCGACACGGGGACTTTCAGATATGCCAATACGTCTGCCGAAGTTCTGAAGGTCGCCGCTGAACTCGTAGAGGCAGGTGCGAATCCCGCATTTATCTCGACCAACCTTTATGAGACCTGGTCCGAAAAAAGATTCCGCCTGTTCATAATGGCCTTAAACACCCTTGAGATCAGAGAAAATGTCGCCTTTACAGCGGTTACCCGCGGGATGTTCCGGGAGACCGCGACAACCGCTGAGGATACGGAGAATTTTTCGGGGGTTCCGAGGATGATGAAAGATATAAAGATATCCGCTTTTTTCAGGGAGACGGACGAAAACCACTGGAAGGTGAGCCTGCGTTCAAAAGGAGATATCAACGTCTCACGGATCGCTTCTGTTTTCGGAGGCGGCGGCCATAAGAATGCGGCGGGATACAGGATAAAGGCACCTCTAAACAACGCCAAAGAAATCCTCATGGATGAAATCAGAAAATCCGGGTCTTTCCGGGCTTAGCCTGTTGTTCAGCCGATAACTCCGGGACTTCCGGCGGGTCCCCCTTCTTTATGAAGCACTTTCAGGAACGCCTCGACCGCCTCAGCGTCGAATTGTGTTCCGGTACACCTTTTTAACTCGGAAATTGCGTACTCCTTCGGCGGCGCCGGCCTGTAAGGCCTGTCGGATGTCATCGAGTCGTATGAATCCGCGATGGTAATGATTTTTGAGAGATACGGTATCTGAACGTCTTTCAGGCCGTCCGGGTACCCTCGTCCGTCGAGCATCTCGTGGTGATGCCTTACGATCGGCAGCAGGTGGACAAACTGTTTTATAGGCTTGAGAATAGATTCCCCTTTTACCGGATGCTGCCTGATAAGGGCAAACTCTTCGTCCGTGAGTTTTCCGGGCTTGTCCAGTACTACATCATATGTGCCGATTTTGCCGATGTCATGCAGCAGGGACGCCGTCCTCAGAGTCTCAATCTCTTTTTCTTTCAGGCCCAGCTCCTGTGCTATCGCCACCGTATAATAGGTGACACGCTCGGAATGTCCTTTTGTCCAGGGGCTCTTTGCATCCATTGCATTTACGAATGACCGTATAAGACTGTCGAGAAGCCCTTTCAAATCACGGTAGGAAGCATCGAGTTCCTTTAGCATGTTGAAGAACGCATCCTTGCTTTCGGTCAGTTTATTTTCCTTGTCCTTAAGGACCGTGATATCGACGAGAGAAATGGTAAATGCCTTTGTCAAACCTTCGGCATCGGGGATCGGCGTTATATGCTGTATGAAATATCTCTGAAGTCCTGCATCATAAAACTCGGCAGTATCTGCAAAGAGACGACCGGCATCTGCAGCGTCCTTGACCTGACCGGCGCTTACTATCGTGTGATAGGGCTTTCCTTTCAAATCTTCAAGCCGGATCCCGTAAAGGGAAGAGATATATTTATTAGCCCTCATGACGGTAAAATTCCTGTCGACCAGAAATACCCCGTTCGGCATGCTGTCGAATGTCACCCTCCATTCCTCAGCAGCAACCCTAAGCATATTCTCATATCTGTTTCGTTCACTGTTGTCTCTGACAATGGACCTGGTTTGCAGAAAATCGCCTTTATCATCGAAGACAGCCGTTGCATTGATTACGACAGGGAGCAGCGCGCCGTCTTTTTTTATCAAGGAGTATTCGATATGTTCTGTCGACCCTCTCTGTTTTAATTCGGGAAATGTCCTGCGGAAGATATGCTTCGCGTCATCGGGCAGAAGGTCTGTCAGCTTTTTCCGTCCCACAACCTCATCGCGTTCATATCCCAGCATCCTCAGCCACATGTCATTCACCTCAAGTATCGTTCCGTCAGGTCCCAATGAATGGTATCCGTCGGGCGCATTCTGATAGAAGTCGCGATATTTTCTTTCGCTTTCGTGCAGCAATTCCTCTGTTCTTTTATGCTCGTTGATTTCCCTGTCCATACTTTCGATTATCTCGTTCGTCACTTTTTTCAGCGATTCGAGAAATTCGACTTGAGATTCACCGGTTACCCTTGCACCCGAATCTCCTGCGGATACTCTGCGTAAAACATCAAAATGCTCGGCAAGCCCCATGCCTATGGACTGCAGTTCCCTGTCCTTCTCCTGAATCGTCCGGCTGAATTCCATAATCTGCTTTTGTGCAGTCATGCAGCTCTTTTTCATCGACTTGACATCCATATTCTTCTTCAATACTCCGCAACTGAAACACATCTCCAGCTTGTCTGCGAATCTCCCCTGTATTTCATCCCGGCATTGCGTCCCTGTAACGAGCCAGCATTCAAGGCTCTCTGTGCTGAAAGCGGGACATTCCTTTTTTTCACACTTAAAAAAGTCGCGGCATTTCACTTTCCCGGCTGCCTTAGTATGTAACTTCCTAACGCTCATGGTCATCTATTTCCTGCACTTTTCCAGTTCTGCCTTCAGCTCGTCTATTTCCCGTTTCAACTCCATCATCCTTAATTCCCTGTTGACGGCGATATTATAAAAATCTTCAAGCTCCACAATGCGCTTTTTCAGCTCTTTCTCATTCTTCTTGAGAAAAGCTTCCGTATTTATGCGTTCTGTAACGTCCCTGGCAGCGCCGACAATGCCGGTTACAATTCCCTGTTTATTCTTAAGCGGAGACTCGTCGATTTCCAGGATTATCTTGCGCCGGTCTTTCGTGTAGACCTCCAGTATATAGGGAGGTTGACGCTCGCCCGTCTTCAGCGCTTTTGTTGTAATCTCTAACCCTTGTTCGTTGACCGGGTTTTGAGTAAGAAACTTCGTCCACTCTATCGTCATTTCATCCGGTGTATAACCGAGGACCGTCAGAGATTGAGGACTTACAAAAGTGAATTTATGCTGTGTGTCATGAATATAGAACAGCTCGTTGCTGTGCTCGATGATGTACCTCAGCTTCTCTTCGCTCTCCTTAAGAGCTTCTTCCGCGAGCTTCCGCTCCCTTCCCACCTCTG
This sequence comes from Nitrospiraceae bacterium UBA2194, assembly GCA_002328665.1. GTDB lineage: Bacteria > Nitrospirota > Thermodesulfovibrionia > Thermodesulfovibrionales > SM23-35 > UBA2194. The sequence continues at coordinate 8,746 of DCVG01000012.1, read as the reverse complement.
CTTCGCGCATTGCCCTGGTGACTGCGGGCACAAGCCTTGCCAATCTGTTTTTGAGGACATAATCAGTGGCGCCGTTTTTTACCGTCTCTTTCGCAAAATCGTCGCTGACCGTGCCTAATATGAAAATAAAAGGTATGCCGGGACACTCCTCTTTTACAAGGGCCATTGCGGTCAGACCGTCGAACTGCGGGACCTTGTAATCTGCAAGAATAAGGTCGGGAGTAAAATCTTTGAGCTCTTTGAGAAAATCCGCTCTCGTACCAACGCGCACAGAGATGAATGTCACCCCGCCTTTCCGGAGCTCATGCTCTATCAGC
>DCVG01000012.1:0-8364 GCA_002328665.1 Nitrospiraceae bacterium UBA2194 | reverse complement strand
CTGAGCATTATGACTTTCGCTTCCGGCATTTCATTCCTGATAAGCCGTAGAGCATCGATACCGTTCAATTTAGGCAAAAAAACGTCCATCAGTATGATATCAGGTTTAAGTTCAGCAGCCTTGTCCACAGCTTCCTCACCGCTTGCAGCCAGAAAAACTCTGAAATCTTCAAAAACAGTGAGCAGCCAGTTTTTCAAAGAGTCGCGGAGCGCCTCGTGGTCCTCGACGACCAGCAACGTAATTTTGGGCTTTATTTTTTGTGCGACCTCTGTCATGACAGTAAAAGCTCCGTCTCAGGTACGTTTATTCAGTGTCTGTTTATGAACTCATTATTGTCATGCTGAATTTTATTTCAACATCTCACAAAATCAACAGGTTATGAGACCCTGAAAGTCGAAGCGAGTCTCCGCGAAAAGTCGCTCCGACAAGTTCAGGATGACATAAAAAACGATTTATAAGCAGACGCTATTTGTTTATTAGTTATAGTATAAATATACTTATCACACTTGTCTGTCAGGAAAGCTTGATTAATCCAAAATATACATTACAGATAAAAGAGGACGGGAGCGGTTTTATTTCAGGGTCGTAAGTCCGTGCTGGAGAGCGAACTTCACAAGGCTGGGAATGTCTTTAATGTTGAGCTTGTACATCAGACGGCTCTTGTATGTTTCAACGGTTTTCACCGATAGAGAGAGAATGGATGCAATCTCGCTGTTGGATTTTCCCTCGACGATGAGCTGTAAAACCTCCCTTTCGCGCAAACTTAAATGCTCCAGCGGGCTCCTGACGGATGCGGAATTGATCCCGGCCATGTAATCCTCAAGCTCTGTTTCGGCAATCTGCCGGCAAAGATAACGTCTCCCGGCATACACGGCACGGACCGCCTGAATCACTTCTTTGCCTGCGGACTCTTTCAGGAGATATCCCCGGGCGCCTGCGCGAAAAGCCTGGAAAATATGTTCGTTTGAAGCATGCATGGAGAGCATAATGATCTGCGTTGACGGACAGGCCTTAAGGATCTGCCTTGTTGCCTCTATGCCGTTGAGCTCAGGCATCGCGATATCCATGACAACGACATCAGGGCATGCGCCTTTCACCATTTCGATTGTCCTGCGGCCATCCGCAGCTTCTCCGCTTATTTCCATGTCTTCCTGCGTCAGCAGGATAAGCTTTAAGCCGTCCCGCACAACAGCATGATCGTCTGCCAGAAAAACCTTTATTCCCATACCATCATCTCCGTATCTCGATTATGACACGCGTGCCTTTTCCCCTCCCGGATTCAACGGTCAGACTTCCTCCTGTTGCCTCGGCCCTCTCCCTTATGTTAAGGATTCCCCATCCGCGTCTTCCGTCCGGCTCGGCAAAGGCGGCGGGATCAAATCCCACACCGTCATCCAAAATCTCCAGGCGGGTTTTTCCGGCTCCTTCGGACAGGCTCATGAGTATGTTGTTAGCCATGGCGTGTTTGGCCGCATTTGTCAGTAACTCCTGGGTTATTCGGAATAAGGTCACCTCCGTTCCGGAAGGCAGGCGGGGGCTCGGTTCCTCGCCGGAGACGGTAATATGTAACTTTGTCCGCTTCGCGAATTGATCAGCGTACCACCTTATCGCCGCCATTAACCCGTAGTCGTCAAGCACAGAAGGACGGAGGTCAGCCATCACATCCCGGATTCTCTTCGCAGTCTCTTCCAGTATCTTTATTGAGTCGCTGAGCCTGGCCTCCACCTCCGCCGTTAATTTATCGGCCAGAAGCGGATACAACATATTAATGTTTATTCCTAATGCAGTCAGGTTCTGACCGACCTGGTCGTGCAGCTCTCTGGCGATTCTGTGCCGCTCGTTTTCTTCGACTTCCGTAACACGTTTTGCAAGAGTCCTCAACCGGTCACGCCATATTATCAAATCCTCTTCCATCAGCTTGCTCTCGGTAATATCATGGCCTACCGACTGTATTTCGATGAGTCTGTCCTGTTCATCGAATATGCCCCTGCTAGCCCACCGCTGCCAGCGGACCCCGCCTTGCGGGATAATTACGCGGCATTCTATCTTTGCAACCGGTTTCTGTTTGCCCAGTGAAGCGATGTGTTTGCTGAACTTCTCATAATCCTCATCCTGGAGAAGAAGTTTAAAATTGCTCCCTATAAGTCCCTCCCGGGACCTGCCGAAATAGCGGCCGAACACCTCGTTTACAAACGTAACAGTTCCATCGGGCAGACAGCGGCAGATCAATTCGGTCTGGTCTTCGACTATGGCGCGGTATTTCTGTTCGCATTTCCTCAGCCTTCTTATCTCCATTGCACGGGACAGGACCGGATGCAGCAGTTTCCACTCCAGCGGCTTCGTAATGTAGTCGAAAGCGCCCTCTTTCATCGCTTCAACCGCGGAATGGACCGACCCATAGCCGGATATTACAATCACAACGAGGTTCGGGTCTATTCTCTGAGCATTTCTCAGGAGGGCTATTCCATCAGGCTCCGGCATCACAATGTCCGTGAGAAGCAGATCGAAAGTCCGTCCTTCCATTGCTTTAAGCGCCTCAACAGAAGAAGAATATCCCGATACCTCATACCCGATCTCCGACAGGAAATCACACAGCGGAGTCAATGTTTCGATTTCGTCGTCTACGACCATGATCTTTCCCTGCGATACATTGCTCGTCATCGGGATTCTCTCTTTCTCCGCATTCTATAAACGGGCGGCTGGTTGATCAGGAGCCAGTAAAAGCCCGGGGCGGCAACCAGTTTCGCAAATTTTTTCATGCTTCGACTTCCGCCGTCACTTCCTTTGCGAAAGTAAGCCTGTCATCGGCAAAATCGACCTCAACCGTATCGCCTTCCGTGAAAGTCCTGTCAAGAATCTTCATCGCAAGGGGGTTCAAAATCTCTCTCTGCAACGCCCTTTTTAAAGGTCTCGCACCGAAAATAGGGTCAAAACCGATGTCTGCAAAATACTCTTTCGCGCTTTCCGTAAGCTTTATATCGACGTTTCTCTCCTTGATATATCTCTTCATCCTGTCCACCTGTATCCCGACGATCTGTTTGAGCAGTTCCTTTGTAAGGGGGCTGAAAATAATGATCTCGTCGACCCTGTTTAAAAACTCCGGCCTGAAGAAAGCCTTCAGGTCCGCCATCATCCTCTCCTTCAGTTCAGAGTTGCTCAGTATCCAGTAAGCCTGGGGCTTCTTCGCCCTTTCTTCGAGCATTTCCTGGATATGAGCGCTGCCGATATTCGATGTCATGATTACCACAGCATTCCTGAAATCGACGGTTCTGCCGTGGCTGTCGGTAAGTCTGCCGTCATCGAGCAACTGGAGCAGGAGGTTAAAAACCTCGGGATGGGCCTTTTCGACTTCATCAAACAGTACCACCGAATAGGGCTTTCTCCTTACCGCCTCGGTAAGCTGTCCCCCTTCTTCGTAGCCGACATAACCGGGAGGAGCGCCGATCAGACGCGAGACTGTATGCCGTTCCTGGTATTCGGACATGTCGATCCTGACCATTGCGTTTTCGTCATCGAACAGGAATTCGGCAAGCGCCCTTGCAAGCTCGGTTTTCCCTACGCCGGTGGGTCCCAGGAAAATGAATGAGCCGATAGGCCGGTTCGGGTCCTGGATGCCTGCGCGCGCCCTCCTTACAGCATTTGAAACCGCTTCAATAGCCTCATCCTGCCCCACGACCCGTTGCCTCAGCCGCTCGTCCATGTGGATCAGCTTCTGGACCTCTCCCTCAAGCATCCTGCTCACGGGAATGCCCGTCCATTTAGAGACGACCTCTGCAATATCCTCTTCATCAACCTCTTCTTTGAGCATCTTCCTTCTCTCCTGCACTCCAAGGAGCTTTTTGTTTTCCTCTTCAAGCGCCCTCTGAAGATCGAGCAGTCTGCCGTACCTGAGTTCCGCCGCCTTTGTCAGGTCTCCCTCACGTTCCGCTCTCTCCGAATCTATCTTGGTCTTTTCTATATGCTCCTTGTGTTCCCGCATTTTTGCGATGATATCTTTTTCACTTATCCACTGCGCCCGCAGCTCATCGCGTTTTCCCCGGAGTTCAGCCATTTCCTTTACGATCTTGTCCAGTCTTTCCCTCGCATCCTTCGAGCCGTCTTTCATGACCGCCTGTTTTTCTATCTCATACTGCCGCAGTTTCCTCTCTATCTCGTCAAGTTCGACCGGCATGCTGTCGATCTCCATCCTGAGTTTTGAAGCCGACTCATCGATCAGATCGATAGCCTTGTCCGGCAGGAACCTGTCGGTAATATATCTGTTCGACAAAACGGCAGCGGCGATCAGCGCCGAGTCCTTGATCTTGACTCCGTGATGTACCTCGTACCTTTCCTTAAGTCCCCGGAGGATGGATATCGTATCCTCGACAGTCGGCTCTTTAATGAGTATGGGCTGGAACCTCCTTTCGAGGGCAGGGTCTTTTTCGATATGCTTCCTGTACTCGTCGATAGTCGTTGCTCCGACACACCTGAGGTCCCCCCTGGCCAGCGCCGGCTTCAGCATATTCGATGCATCGATGGCGCCCTCGGCAGCGCCGGCGCCGACGAGAGTGTGAAGTTCGTCTATGAACAGGATGACTTTACCTTCCGCCTGCTCGATATCCTTTAAGACAGCCTTCAGTCTCTCCTCGAACTCGCCTCTGAACTTCGAGCCCGCAACTATTGCCCCCATATCCAGTGCAACCACCTTTTTTTCTTTGAGCGTCTCGGGCACGTCTCCGGCGACAATCCGCTGCGCAAGGCCTTCGGCTATGGCAGTCTTGCCGACTCCGGGGTCGCCGATAAGCACCGGGTTGTTCTTCGTCCTCCTCGAAAGGACCTGTATGATTCTCCTTATTTCGTCGTCTCTTCCGATGACAGGGTCGAGCTTTCCTTTCCGCGCGAGTTCTGTAAGGTCGCGGCTGAACTTCTTCAGCGCCTGGTATTTATCTTCGGGATTGGGGTCTGTCACACGCTGCGCGCCCCTGATCTCCCTCATCGACGAAAGGACCTTGTCAACAGATGCGCCGTACCTTTTCAGCAGTTCGGAACACGGCCCGCCTATTGACAGAAGCGCGACGAGCAGATGCTCGACGCTGACATATTCATCCTGCAGGTGTTCTGCGTTCTTATGGGCATTTTCGAGCGCCTCTTTTAATCTCGGCGAAAGATAGATCTGACCCAAAGGGGTTGCGCCGATAACCTTCGGGAATTTGTTGACTGCCTCGTCGACGTCCTGCTGCAGCGCCTTTGTATTGATCCCGAGCCTTTTCAGTATCTGAGCGGCGACTCCCTCATCGTCTTCAAGAAGAGCCCATAGCAGATGTTCGGCATCAAGCTGCTGGTTGCCCTTTCTTTCCGCGAGCCTCTGCGCCTCCTGTATAGCCTCCTGGCTTTTCATCGTAAATTTATCCATTAAAATACCTCCTTATTCCTCTGAAAAAATCCTTCTGAACCTCTCGATAAAATCACTCCTGATGTCTTCCCCGAGGAATTTCATCATATCTTCCATTTCCTTCTGATAAGCCTCCAGCCTGCGCCTGAGCCTGAGGATTATCTCGACACCGGATCTGTTTACCCCGAGTTCTCTCGTAAGCCTGAGGATCATTGCTATTTTCTCAACGTCCTCCCGGGAATAGAGTCTCGCCCTCTTCGTCCTGTGAGGAGTTATCAGCCCTTCCCGTTCATAAAGCCTCAGGGTCTGGGGATGTACGTTGAGCATCCTCGACACCACGCTTATCATGAACAAAGGCTGTTTTTTGTCTTCTGAATTCATCACCTGCGCAACCTTTTCCGCGGATCTTCCTTATAGAGAGCATCCAGTTCCTTTATCTTATCTTTCGCTTTATTGTCCAGGTCTTTCGGCACTGTTATCTTGATATCAACGTACTGGTTGCCGCGCACTCCGGTCTTCGTGGAAGGAAACCCTTTTCCGGAGAGCTTGAACCTCTGGCCGCTCTGCGTGCCCGGGGGCAGCGTCATCGCAGCTATGCCGTCTATTGTCGGGACTTCAATCTTCGAGCCAAGAGCCGCCTCGGCAAAAGTCACTGGCAGGTCAAGAACAATGTCGTCTCCCTTTCTCTTGAATATATCATGAGGCCTTACCGATATTTCTATAATGAGGTCCCCGGCGGGTCCGCCTCCCACCCCTGCGCCGCCCATGCCTTTGAGTTTCACCCTTGAACCGGTATCGGCGCCCCTGGGAATCTTAACCTTCAGCGTTTCCGTCCGAAGAGTCTTTCCCGATCCTCTGCAAACAGGACATGCTTTTGTTGTTCTTCTTCCGGTGCCGCCACAAGCAGTGCAAGGCTGGGCCATTTTGAAAAAACCTTTGGAGATTGTTACGTTTCCCGTTCCCCTGCACGCGTCGCAAATCTGGGAAGATTCAGCCCCCGAACCGCTACATGTCCTGCAGGTCGCCTCCCTGTTATACGTAATCGGTCTTGTAACTCCTGAAAATGCCTCTTCAAGGGAAAGATCAATACCCATCACCATATCAGGCCCTCTCACATACCGGGCTTCCGGGCCTCCCCTTGCGCCGAAGAGATCTGCAAATATATCTCCGAAACCTCCAAAATCCGGAGTCTCTCTGAAATCATATGTCCTGAAACCTCCATACCCCGGTCCGCCTGCGCCAAACGGCGATCTGCCGAACTGGTCATATTCGGCTTTTTTCTTTGCGTCGCCAAGGACTTCATAGGCTTCGTTCAATTCCTTGAACTTCTGCTCGGCAGACTTGTCACCCGGATTCAGGTCGGGGTGATATTTGCGCGCAAGCTTCCTGTAAGCCTTTTTGATCTCATCCTGAGAGGCTTCCTTGCCCACACCAAGAGTCTTATAATAGTCTTTTACATCCGAAGGCATCGTTTTATCATCCTATTTTTCATATAATAATAGGTGAGTAGCTACATGTCAAGTATAATGCTAAGAATTAACTAAATAGAGTCTGTTTATAAGACACTAATTAATCTCAGTTCCCTGTGCTTTCATATTTTCCCCTGCATTTCATTTTAATTCTATATCCGATAAAATATTTTGCCAACTTTTTTAAAGAACAATGGACCCGGTAAGGATCATCAAACAATATTATGCCCCGGAATCACTCGCCTGCCGGATTCTGCTTATGCACAGCAGGGCAGTTTCGGAAAAGGCATTAGAGATAGCCGGAAGGGTAAAACATCTGCACCCGGATTCAGAGTTCATCCGGGAGGCTGCAATGCTCCACGACATAGGGATATTCATGACCGACGAGCCGCAGATAGGCTGCCACGGGAAAAAGAAGTATATCTGCCACGGTTATCTGGGACGGGAGTTACTCGAAAGAGAGGGGTTTTCCAAACACGCCCTTGTCTGTGAAAGACATGTAGGAGTCGGCATAACCCTTAAAGACATAGAAGAAAACAATCTCCCGCTTCCGAAGAGAGATATGATACCTTTATCGGTTGAAGAGCAGATCATATGTTTTGCCGACAAGTTCTTTTCGAAGGATGCGGAATTCCTGCAGAAGGAAAAACCTTTGGATGCCGTCAGAGCGGCTATAGCAAAATTCGGCCGGCATAAACTGAAAAGGTTTGATGATTGGGCAAAGATGTTCGGAAATTAATAGTCAATTCTTTCCAGGAAAAGACCTTGCGGCGGTGCGGTCTGGCCGGCTTTCCTGCGGTCTCTTGATTCGAGAATCTCTTTCATGCTGTCCGGAGGAATTCTTCCCCTTCCGGTCTCGACAAGTGTTCCAACGATATTCCTGACCATATGCCTGAGGAAGCCTTCCGCCTCGATGCTGATCTTTATGAAATTGCCGCTCAGACCGGCAGTCATAAAATCGATTTTTTCGAGTCTTTCGATATTCAATGAATTAACCTCCCGCACAGTATCTTTGATGTCGCTGCCTGTTCCCATGAAGGAGGAAAAATCGTGCCTGCCGATGAAAACACGCGATGCCTCAATAATGGAGTCCATATCCAGAGTCTGCGGGACTACCCATGCATATCTGAATATAAATGCGGACGATATCCTCTGGTTTGCGATAATATAAAAATAGCGTTTTTCCCCGGCGTCTTCCCTCGGATGAAATGCGTCATCGACCCCGGATGCCCCGAGAACCCTGATATCCGGAGGCAGCACCGCATTTAATGCCCTCCTTATCGAAGCAGGGTCAAGCCTCGATCCCGTCCTGAATGTCGCCACCTGGCCCAATGCATGTACACCTGCATCAGTTCTGCTCGCTCCGATAATGCCGGAATGTTCACCTGTAATTCTCTGCACCCCGTCCTCAATAATGCCCTGGATGGTCGTCTCATCCTTCTGCACCTGCCAGCCGTGGTAATTCGTCCCGTCATATTCCAAAAGAAGCCTGATCTTTTTCATGGTTTAACATATTACCATTCC
>DCVG01000082.1 GCA_002328665.1 Nitrospiraceae bacterium UBA2194 | reverse complement strand
ATCAGCTCCACCATATAAATCAAGGACTTACGCTTACTCGTATGGGAGACCTCTTGATAAACACACAAGAGGTCGTACCGAAGGAAATCCTTTTAAAGCTGAGATTACAAGAAATATTGATAACACCCTGCTATACGTTTTAAGAAAATACTGACCATGCGCATTTCCACATAAAACAGGCATTTTCAAAATCCTGGGACTTCCTGCTCAAGTGGCAGTCTGATGTTCAGTAATATTCATGAAGCTCCCTCAATATTCTTTTGCAATATATTCTGAATTCTGATATACTGAATTCAGAATATATGAATCTGGAGGTGCAGTATGGAAGGAGCTAAAGCAGCAGTTGCAGAGATAAAGGCCAGAGGGCAGCTCACGATCCCAAAGAAGATACGAGAAACAAGCAACATCGAAGAAGGCAATGTTGTATCTATCTTGCCGGTAGGTGATTCCCTGATCATTACCCCAAAACGACTGGAGCTTGACGAGGCACGAAGGCAGTTGAAGAAGCTGCTCAAAGCATCAAGCCTCACAATAGAAGAACTCATAGAGGGGCTCAAAGAGGAAAGGGGCGGACTGTTTAAAGAGACCTATGGCGCAAAGAAAAAAATGTAAGGTATTTCTTGATTCCAATGTGCTCCTGTCCGGGCTGTTCTCGGACAAAGGAGCTCCGAGAATTATACTTGATCTCCTGACGCTTAACTTGCCAATACTTGCAGGAGCAATCGGACGTTATAACCTTATAGAGGTTGAGCGTAACCTGAAGAAGAAAATGCCTGATGCTATGCCGCTGTATCAAAAGTATTTGCCCAGGCTTCGCCTTGAAATCGTTGAGATGCCCTCCCGAGCAACAGTCATAAGCATGGCAGGAGCCATTGCTGAGAAAGATGTCCCGGTCCTCGCTTCGGCAATTGCTTGCGGCGCAGAGTATCTTATTACCGGTGACAACAAGGACTTTGCCAGGTTAAGAAACGTGAAAAAGTATAACCTTAAGATAGTCAGCCCGTCAGAGTTTATTGAAACAGTGTTTCCGGAGATAATAAAAAAGGCCCAAGATACTGAAGTACATGATTGATTAATCTTCTCTCACCATGGTGTCCTCATAGTGCCCCGATCCTACCCGGGCAATCAGGCCTCAAAAATCGCAAGGGCCATTTTATCTCTATCTCAGGAACAACCCATGCTTTTCAACCTTATGCGTTCCTCTTCCTTTAACCAGGTAAGTGATTGGAAGAAGCAGGCGATCGGGGGACTGAAGGAATGTTTACGGGCAAGCATGGACGGAATGATGCGGCGTATGAAACTCAAATTAAAGAACTACAGGGGAATGGAAACACAAAAGGGCATTTTTAGGCTCCTGTCATAACCTCATTCGTATCTCTCTTCATCTGCCCTTATTCCTTTGAGATTTGTCTCTGCTAAGCAGGTGGCTGATGGTGTCTTTCGTGACAAGGGAAAGATCACGCTCATTTTCGAGAAACGGATTCACATCGCTGCGTGCCTTTTCCCAGTCAAGATCGGAAAGCCGCTTCAGAAGTTCCTTACGCCAATTCCTTTGATTTATCACCGGCCCGGTCCAGCCTGTCTGTTTCAGGGCAGCATTCAGCAGGGTCAGGTTCGGCTCAGGCCATGACCTTTCTGCAAGATACCATGCAAGATCATAAAGGTCCCGCCCCTTGGCCCATGGACGACTCAATATCGCATGCAGTTTGCCGGCCAGCAGGGAGGCTTTGTCATGGTGACACAGCTGCAATGTTATATGGCGGCGCACAACAGTGGTTTCGAGCACTGCTCCCTCAGGAGGATTTTTATCCACTTCCACCTTGATAGAAAGCGTCTGGGAAGCGTGAGGAGACATCCCTAATTCATAAAGAAGACCGGGGAACCTGATGAGTGCGGAGGCCACCGTCTTTTTATCGTTCAGTTTGATCTCAATTCTGTAGCCTTCCATCTCAAACAACCGCTTTGACTCGGCAAGCGCAGATCTGAAGCCCGCTTCTTTTATCAGGTTAATAAGTGAAAAATCCAGGTCTTCCGAAAAGCGAGGGATTGAGTAGAGAAAACGCAGGGCAGTGCCTCCGACAAACGCCCACCGCAGAAAGACGCCGTTATCCTGCAGTGATTCAAGTACCCTTGCCTGAAGATATTCACGCACAAGACAGAGCCGAAGAATATCATTGGTCTCCTGTCCCGCCAATTGCCGAAGATATTCCTTCAAAGGGTTTCTCCTTCCTCCCCTGACAGGATTGATTCTATGACTTTTGCTGTCCGGATAAGCTTCGGCCTGCCGCTCCGTCCGGCAAGATTATGAAGAGTCTGAATGTTCATTGCATCGACATTCTGCAGTCTTAATCCCCTGAGATATTCCGGAGAATCAGCACCGGCGGTCAGATGTGCAAGGTCGAGCAACGCCTTCTCTGCTGATGCGACAAAAGCGAATTGCCGTGAAGCGACTTCCAGGCGTGTGTAGCCAAACATCATTTCTGAGACCATATGCTTGAACTGAAACGAACCCAGCGGGTTCCGGAGCATCTCAGGACGCCCCGGTCCAACGCTTGTCACAACCGGCACATGTTCGGGGATAACGCCAAAAAATGCAAGCGCCGATTGCAGACTCACATATGATCCCCGCTGAAGTTTGTTGGCAACAGGAAAGGGGTGCGGCTCCACCTTGCGCCATGCAGGCGCAAGTGCATAAAGACCACGCCGAAGCTGTATCAGCCGACCTGTCTGCACCCAGCGCGTCAGCTGCAAGCGCACCTGTGCGGCTGACACCCTGCCGGACAGCAACAAGGCTGATGAGAAAACCGCCTCATGGCCCACAATGGCAAGAAGAGCTTCCCATTTCATGCTATCAAAATATCATAAATGATAAGTTAATGCAAAGATATTATTATATGGGCCGGTTCAAGGTTTCTTTTTCTTCTTCCCATCCCGCAAATACGAATATTGTCTTTCCAAGGGGATGTATTACACTACCGGCCCGGATTTCTGCTCCTGCATGGGTGCGAGAAAGAACGTGACAAAAACGTGAAAGAATATACCTAAAACGGTAGAAAAATATCGAACTATAAGCAAATAAAAAACTGGGCCAAGCCATTGTTTGATAAAGATAATTCAGTATTTTCAAGCACTTGTAAAATCCCTTTTTTACGAATGGCATTCAAGAGGTCGTCGGTTCGATCCCGATCAGCTCCACCATATTTTTCAAGGACTTACGCTGATTGCCGTATCCCTCTCCTGCCCAGACGTGAAGAAAACGTGAAACTTACCTTCCAGTGACTTCTCCAATATTTCTACTGCCTTTCTATCTATTTCAGTATTTTTGGATCTGTTCTCGATAAAGTTCCGCGGCAAAGAGCCATTAAAGATTCACATATCGGCCCATCAGAAAGAAAAGTAATGGATCTTTTCAGTCAGGGACAATGGTATAGGAATTGATCCAAAGCAGGCTGAGCGCATATTTGTTATCTTTCAGCGTCTGCATACGAGGCAGGAATATCCGGGCACGGGCGTGGGTCTTGCGATCTGCAAGAGGATTGTTGAACGGCATGGAGGACGCATATGGTTAGAGTCGGAACCCGGGCAAGGCACGACATTTTATTTTGCAATTCCTGAAAGCCGGTGAAATCTTTTTTCATTGGACGTGAGCTTCCTGCAGGTAGGCGTAAGAAGCATTCAGCGATTTACGAACGGCTGTTTTCCCAAAAATTCCAATCGCTGCGTAGTGGAAGTCAAATCTTGCCAGATGCCTGAGAATATACCTCCATGAATAAAAACGGGCCATCGCCCTGAAGGTCTCAATCTGAAGGGTGGCCGGCGCCATGAGCCGGGGCCTGAAAACCACATGCTGGACATCATATTTGCTCCAGTCCGTATGGAGCAGTCTCTTGCTCTCCATCATGTCGTGAAAGAGAGGTGTTCCCGGCAGTGGCGTAAGAATCAGGAACTGCACCGTGTCTATCCCATGGCCTGTTGCAAAATCAGCAGTCCCGCGGACAGTCTCCACATCGTCGGTGTCGGCCCCCAGGACGAACATTCCGTGGATGTGAATACCGTAATCTTTAACTGTCCTGATGCAGGAAATGATATCCTCCAGGCCCTGTTTTTTATTATATGCCTGAAGCGTCCCGGCATTGATGGATTCAAAGCCGATGTACAAAGTATGGCAGCCCGAGTCAGCCATCAGGCGGAGAAGTTCCGGGTCCTTTGCAACATCTGTTCTCACCTGGGCAGACCATCGCGTCTTTATTCCCTCCGCAATCATTCCCCTGAGGATTTCCTTTGTCCTCCGTTTGTCGGCGGTAAAGTTATCGTCAACAATGAACTTGGTCGCCTTTGATACTGATGCCACATAGTGCAACTCCTTCAGCGTTGCCTTAACGGATTTAAAACGGTAGCGCCTACCGAACATCCTGATGACGGAGCAGAACTTGCAGTCAAAGGGACAGCCCCTCGACGTCGAAAGAGGATAGGTATTTGACATGTTCCATTTGTGGACAAGAGAAAAGTCTGGTTCGGGGAGGCTGTCAAGGTCTTCGATAAATTCTCCGGACGGGTTGTGAACTTTCCTCCCGTCCCTGTCCCTGTATGAAAGCCCTTTGATACCCGTTAATGCCGGGGTCCCTTTCTCCATATGTGCAAGCAGTTGGACAAGGGAATGTTCTCCTTCCCCCCGTATAACAAAGTCGGCATATTCGAGTGACTCATCAGGCAGAAACGTCGGATGTGCTCCCCCCACAATTACCGGTATCCCGAGGGCCCTTAGTCGTCCCGCCATTTCGTATGCCTTTATTGCTGTGGACGTTATGGTCGAGATGCAGACGAGGTCAGAGCTCTCAATGAATGACCAATCGGGTTCGGCAACGTCCTCAATAAATGCCTTTACTTCGTATCCCCTTTCCCTGAGGATGGTAGAAAGCAACACGGCGCCAAGTCGCGGTATGGGAAACTTGCTGAAGATATGCGGGCCGGGTGAGCCCGCTTCGATAAATGATATTCTTTTGATAACCATATTTCTATAAGAATTATATTTCAGAAAATTCTTCAATGCAACCTCATCGTGCGGGTTCCTGTACCGCGAGAACAACATTTCATTTGTAGAGAAAAAATCAATCGTCAAAAAAACCGGGCGTCTGGTCTTTGACGATTATCGCATTCGCTTTTGTATTAGGGCGGCTACTTTAGCACCAACTTTTCGCGGAGCATCTCTCCCGTCTGCAGATCTTTGCCATACACCTCGATATAGAGGACTGTGGGCCCAAATAGCCCTTCGGATGCATGGATGTACATCTTCTCCAAGACGGCAGGCCGGCCGTCGATAACCACCTCGGCACGAACGGTGTCCATCCCCTGCTTTATGGTGATCTGATGTTTGGGGTCGGCTACCAGGATCATTGTATAACTGTTTGTCGACACGTCCGGCTTGACGGTAAAACCGTAGGCTTTTCTCTTCTCGATCCAGCCGAGTTTCTTCCGGCTACCGTCCTCTGCGAGCATGACCCAGTACGCGATCACCGGCTCCCTGGGATCCAGGCTGCCGTCGGCGGTGAACTGGGCATCGTAATGCACGACGTTGGCATTCGTGCTCCGCTCGAGGATGAAAAGCGGCGAAGTTTTCATCTGTGCCGCGGCCGGAGCGGCTATCAGCGCCAGAACAACGAACCACCACACTGCCTTTTTCATGGGAC
>DCVG01000004.1:533-8824 GCA_002328665.1 Nitrospiraceae bacterium UBA2194 | reverse complement strand
GCATATGCTTGTTTTATAAAAATAGTTGGAATATGCAGTGTTATAAAATTGCAAATTATGTCATTGGGGAAAAAAGATGACATGTGTCCTGCGTCTGTCCGGATTGTGCTGAAGAACATTTTATCGGTAAACATCTGTTTAAAGAGAGAGACATTATTACTTGTGAGTACCGCATTTTATCATAAAATCACCTCATGCAGCCAAACCTAAGTCTTTATTTGGGTTGGAAGACTTGAAAGAAAATAAATAGATTTTTTAAAAGGAAAGTGCAATAGCCCCTCCAACTCCTGTCTCCTTGAACAAATCAGACAGTGTCAGGTATTGTTTTACATGCTTACGCGGCCTTTTGTATCAGCCAGGTTCTGAATTCATCAATAAAGGGACGCCATTTTTTTCCTTTGACTAAATCATATAATATTCCAAGACTTTCAATGCACGAAGCCGCTTTGGATTTTTTAGTTTTTTAAACGCTGTACGCTCTATCTGCCTTACTCTTTCACGTGTGAGAGAAAAATATTCCCCTATCTCTTTAAGTGTATAGTCCTTATCAAGACCAATTCCAAATCTCATTTTTATGACCTGTTCCTCTCTCGAAGTTAAGGTCTGCAAAATTTCCAGCACTTGCTCGCTGATTTCATTTCTCGCTGCCTCAAGGTAGGGACAGGGACTATTGTTATCAGCAATAAACATTTCAACCGTAGCCCTTTCTCCCGCCGGAGTCTGAAGAGACATTGGAACCTGCAGCGATTTTAACAGAAGTTCAACTTTCTTTACGGGGACCCCTAATCTTTGAGCTATTTCTTTTTTCGTAGGCTCTCTTCCAAGCTGCTGTACCAATTCCTTACACGCTCTGTTAATCTTATTATAAAATTCAATCATGTGAACAGGCAGCCTGATCGTTTTTGTCTGATCTATTAAAGCCCTCGTGATTGCCTGTTTTATCCACCATATTGCATAGGAACTAAATTTATAACCCTTCTTATAATCAAACCTATCTACAGCTCTGAATAGTCCGATATTGCCTTCTTGAATGAGATCGAGTAAAGGAAGACCTTTGCCTACATGACTCTTTGCAATATTGATTACCAATCTCAGGTTGTGAGTTATCAGTTTGTTTTTTGCTGCATCAACACATCGTTTGGCTTCAATGATTCTCGCATATTTCGTTTTGAATGCATCTATTTTCATCGCAACTTCTGACTCAATACGTTCATATTCTGTTTTGACTTCTCGCTCAACTTCATCAAGCCGCAGATAACCGACACTATTTCTGTTTTTACCCTTTTTTAGTTCTTCGAAATCTTTTGACGCTCCGTAAATAGCAAATTTATTCTCAACATTTCTGATATCTGTCATGAGACTGTTTACCACTTCCAGACTTACGAAGAGAGCTTTATCTGAATTATTGAATCCCTTTTGTTTCCTTCCATTTAAACTTGATTTAACTTTCCTATACAAAGGCATCGTGGCAATTAATCCTTTAATAATCTGCTCACCCTCTTTTATTGTTTTTGCAAGCCCTTGTTCTTCATTCTTGGTCAGTACCGACACCCTGCCTATTGAATGAAAATATGTCCGCACAAGATCTTCTGTCTTTTCATATCGTAACTGCTCCTCTTCCTCTAAGAGCTCTTCTTTATCAATATTATATTCTTGACTGTCAACGACATCATCGTCCGTATCGTGTGAGAAATCTACAAGATCTTCTAACTCTACAGGCGGACCAAAATGAGAAGGAATAGTATTGTTTATCTCAGCGTAAGGAAACACTCCTTGTGTCCTACCGAAATCGATCATCTCTGTAAAGATATCCGTTTTTCTCATATCCCTGTTCTTACAAAAATGTTTCTGTATTTATTTCGTACGGCATTGATTTCTTATTTAAACGTAACAGTTGATGATTGCATTTTAAGAAATTAGTTGTATTGTGACAGCATTGTTTATAAGGTTACCCCACCCAATCCTTAATAGTTGAGCAGAAACGTGTCTTGAAGGCTGGGGGAATCCCGCACTTTTCCACGCTGAGAAATAGCATTTTAAAAAGATTTCGTATTATTTTTTTGTTAAGCAAAGTTTTTAGCAGCCCGTTGATTTAAAAAAACATATTAAGCCTATTTTGTCAATTTCATATTAAAAATATGATATTAATTAAAATCCCGGGTAATAAATGATATAAAAATGTAATTTTATAATACTATTGATTGGCGTGCTTAAATTTGTTTGATTAGAGCTGGATTGAAATTCTAATGTTTTTCTTTTTGAACGGACTCAGATAAGAAAACAATACAGTTCTCACACATTTTATCTGGCATCTTTTTGCATATCTTTCTATATTGCTCCCAACATTTATTGCCTGTTTTCATATATACGGGGCATGCTGCCCTAACTTCAGCGGGGCATTCTGTCAATTCCCAGCATTGTGTATAGTTGAGAAGCTTTCTTATCCCTTCTATGCTAATTTTTTTATTGTGTAAAATGTCTCTTAGACATCGAAGCCATTTTAGATCGTTTTCTGAATAAAACCTGTTTTTATTTCTTCTTGCCGGTTTTATTAAACCCTGTTTTTCGTAATTGCGAATCGTCTGTGCAGAGGTCCCTATTAGCTCTGCAACAATTCCAATAGTATATAGCGGCATACTTTTTTGAGGTTCCTCATTATATTCTTTTGGTATTTTTTTTCTTTTCATCCCACTATTTTCTTTCTTCTGATTTTTTTTGAAAAAAGTGCTATCCGGCTCTCCCTCCTCCCTGATACCTCTTAAGCCAAAGACCGCCCGTCACCCGTGTTGACCCGTTCGCTATCTCTTCTTGTACATGCCTTCAATCTTCTTAATACCTCATAACAACAATCTCATTGTCCTCTTCAACAAAAATTCGTCTTACCTGTTTTACTTTATAATACTTCTTATTTCAATTTGGATCAGGGACAATTCGAAGAGTTCAAGATATTTCTATGTTTTTCCCTTTTGGCTTTCGATTCTTCTTCATGGTTCTGTTATGTAAGATTATACATGGAACAAGCAATGGTATAAAGATAAAATAAACTTACACTAAGGCTCCGCATCCGCTTTTTCCCACTCGCCATTGACAAGCGGCCAATATCGGATAGACTGTAGTCTATGGGTTTTGATTCACCCATTGGAAAAGACTATCTTAAAGGAGGTGTGTGATGGACTCGAGGGAACTCAAGAAGATTTTGGCCGGCATGAGTATCGCCGGTCTGCTTGCCGGAGTGCTGCTTTTGGGCCCAGGATGTGCTACAACGGCCGAAGGCAGTTGAAGCGGCGCCCCGGGTGCAGGTGGCGCTCCGGCTGAGAAACAGGCTCCCGGCCAGGGATCCTGAACAGGCAGCAAGTAATAGTGCAGTTTGCACTATGCATTTATGGCACGCATATCGCCGGGCGGGGGCCCGCATTCCATGATTCCATGTCGGGTATCCCGCCGGTACTTCCCTTCATGAGGTGGAATTCACAGACCGGCTTCTACTCTGTTTCGAGACCCGAATACATCAGGCGCACCTGACTTTGCGTTGAATTCCTCGTTAATTCAAAACTTCAAAATTTCATTTACCAAATCAGCGGGAGGGAACGGTCTTTGCGCGGATTTTTTGTCGATAGTCGAATAAAGTTTATAAGGAAATAAAGGGACAAAAGCCTCGGAGTCCGCCTGAGGCGGACGAGAATGAGCAAAAAGATTGTTCTTGCCGTATTCATACAGATGCATTGAGATTCTATTGACCTTGCAAGCCTGAAGGCTTGTAAGCTATTATGCATAATATGAAAAAAAGCAAAAAACTCAGGCCTGACTGGGATGAATATTTCATAGGGATTGCGAAAGCGGTTTCAACAAGGGCGACCTGCCTGAGAAGAAAATACGGCGCAGTCATAACCAAGGATAACATCATTGTGAGTACCGGCTATAACGGCGCTCCTGCCGGCATGAAGGACTGTCTTGATGTCGGCAAGTGTACAAGGAAACAATTACAGATACCGCACGGTGAAAGATATGAACTGTGCCATAGCGTGCATGCGGAAGCAAATGCGATTATCCGCGCCTCTGCCGATGAACTGAGGGGGGCAACAATATATATATCGGGGAGCGACGACAGAGAAGCTGAATGTCCCTCCGAACCGTGCATGATGTGCAAGAGGCTGATACTGAATTCGAGGATTTCAAAGGTCGTATATTCGGACGGAAATGACGGATTCCTCGTTCTGGACCCGACGAAGTGGCTTAAGAAAAGGGTTTAGCCTCGATAGTTTGACTATAATGAAAATGAGTAATCCCCCCGTACCCCCCTTTAGAAAAGGGGGAAAGTGGATTTGATTTGTTTTTTCAATAAAACGGAAGAGTGAATTAATGAAAACTGTCCTTGTTACCGGCTGCGCCGGATTCATCGGGTGGAAAGTCGCACAGAGTCTGCTTGAGAAGAATGTGGATGTCGTGGGGATGGACAACATAAATGACTATTATGACCCGAGGTTAAAGGACTGGAGACTATCGGGCCTGAGGAAGACGGGCGGCGCGGGCGGCAGAGGTGAATTTTCTTTTCATCGCTGTGATATCGGAGATTTCAACGCTGTAAGACAAGTGTTTGAGAATCACGAAATCGATGCCGTTATCAACCTTGCTGCGCGCGCAGGGGTGAGGGCGTCCGTTGAAGACCCGTGGGTATACCTTGATACAAATACAAAAGGCACCCTGAACCTCCTCGAATGCTGCAGGAAGTCCGGGACAAAAAAGTTTGTGCTGGCGTCGACATCGAGCCTTTATAGTCATGGTAACATGCCCTTCAGGGAGATCGACAGGACGGATACACCCCTGGCGCCGTATTCTGCCACAAAAAAGGGCGCCGAGGTGCTCTGTTACAGTTACTACTACCTGTACGGTATCGACGTCTCTATCCCGCGCTATTTCACGGTGTACGGACCCGCGGGCAGACCTGATATGAGCTACTTCATTTTCATAAGGAATATCTATAACGGCAAACCGATAACAGTTTTTGGAGACGGAAAGCAGAAGAGGGACTTTTCGTTTATTGACGATATAGCCGACGGAACGCTGCAGTGTCTTCAGCCCTTCGGATATGAGATATTCAACCTCGGAAACGACAACCCCGTGGAGTTGATGTATGTAATACACCTCATAGAAGACGCCCTCGGTAAACGGGCTGTCATGCAGTTTTCTCCCAGACATCCTGCTGACGTATTTGCCACATGGGCTGATATTGAAAAGTCGAGGGAGAAGCTGCAGTGGCATCCGAAGACCCCGATAGAAGAAGGCATCAGGAAGACTGTCCGCTGGTACCTCGAAAACAGGGAGTTTATTAACACTCTTAAAGACTGATGGGTTAACTCTTATGGAAAAACGGCTTCAAAAGATTCTTTCAGAGATGGGGATTTCCTCGAGGAGAAAGGCTGAGGATCTGATACTCGAAGGACGGGTGACGGTAAACGGCAGGGTAGCGACTATCGGCATGAAGGCGGACCCCGGGAAAGACCATATCAAGGTTGACGGCAGGCTTCTCATACGGCCAGAGCCTAAGGTTTATATCGTTTTCAATAAACCCAGGAATGTCGTGACTTCTCTCTACGACCCCGAAGGCAGGACGACTGTAAAAGATTTTCTCAGGGATGTAAAATACAGGGTCTTCCCTGTCGGAAGGCTTGACTACGACTCTGAAGGACTTCTTCTGTTCACAAATGACGGCGACTTCGCGCATGCCATGCTCCACCCCTCGAAAAAAATACAGAAGACCTACCTCGTTAAGGTGAAGGGAGTTCCTGACGAAGAGGGAATCGGGAAGTTGAGGAAGGGTATAAGGCTCGAAGACAGGCTGACAGCTTCCGCAAAAATATACAAGGCCAGGACGACCGAAAATAATTCATGGTTTGAGATGACCATCCATGAGGGCCGGAAGAGACAGATCAGAAACATGTTCGAAAAGATAGGGCATCCTGTGCTTAAGCTCAAGAGGACGAGAATAAACGGCATAGAACTTGGCAGACTCGGCCCCGGTGAGTACAGATTTTTAAAGCCCGAAGAGGTAAGCGGTATAAAAAAGGAACTTCTTTTTATTGATAACAAATCGAAGTTTTGATATTTAATATATATTCTTAAAGTGTATAAAGTAGTGTTTTGTCATCCTCCGTCCGTCGATACTTAAGACGGATGACCGGGGGATCCATAAGACGTTGAAAAAAAATGGATTCCCGCCTTCGCGGGAATGATAACTTTTTATCGGAATCGTACTTTATAAACAGACTCTAAATAGATATTGCGGTAATTATAGGGCTGTTAATAATGGGGAGGACACATGGTTCGGGACAGGGGATGCGGAGAGATAAGAGAATCCGACATAGGGAAAACTCTCACCTTATGCGGCTGGGTATACAGACGGAGGGACCATGGCGGCCTTATTTTTATAGACCTTCGTGACAGGAGCGGCGTACTGCAGGCGGTGTTCAGCCCGGACGTATCGGGTGTCGCCCATGAGCTTGCCCACGGCCTGAGGAGCGAATACGTAATATCCGTATCCGGGGAAATCAGGAAGAGGCCCGAAGGCACCGAAAACCCCGCTATGCAGACGGGAACCGTCGAGATGGATGTGAATATCCTTGACGTGCTGAACGAATCCGCGCCCCTGCCTTTTATGGTTGAAGATGCCGCAGATGCTTCGGAAATGCTGCGACTCAAACACCGGTACCTCGATCTGAGAAGGCCGGAGATGCAGAGTAACCTGATAATACGGCATAAGGTCACAAAAATTACGAGAGATTACCTCGACGAAAGGGGGTTCATCGAGATCGAAACCCCGATGCTCACGAAATCCACTCCCGAGGGCGCGAGAGATTACCTGGTGCCGAGCCGTATGAACCCGGGACATTTTTACGCGCTGCCTCAATCCCCGCAGATATTCAAGCAGATATTGATGGTGGCCGGACTCGAGAAATACTTCCAGATCGTCAAATGCTTCAGGGACGAAGACCTGAGAGCGGACAGGCAGCCCGAATTCACCCAGATCGATCTGGAGATGTCTTTTGCAGATGTGAAAGACGTGGTCGGCATCGTCGAGGGCATGATGCAAAGAGTTTTCATGGACACCCTTGGCACCNNAAAGTTTTCCTCGATGCCGTACAATCCGGCGGCAGGGTCAAGGCAATCAACGGCAAAGGCATGGCCGGGCTTTCGAGAAAAGAGATCGATATGCTCACGGAGGAGGCTCAGTCTTTCGGCGCAAAAGGGCTTGCATGGATAAAACTGAAGAACGGCTTCGACTCGCCGATCGCAAAGTTCTTCCCCGATGAGGTGCTGAAAGAGATGGCCGGAAGGCTTGAGGCAGAGGAAGGGGACCTGATGCTCTTTGTGGCCGATAAGGAAAAAGTCGTCCATGATGTATTGAGCAGGATGAGGCTTGAGCTGGGCAAAAGATTGAATCTGATCGGGCCCGGATACCGGTTTGCATGGATTACGGATTTCCCTCTCCTTGAATGGAATGATGAGGAAGGGAGATTCGAGGCAATGCACCACCCTTTCACCTCTCCCATGGATGAGGATATTGAGAAAATGCTCACTGGTGAGAGTAATGACAGAAGTCTTCTGTCATCGCTCGGGGCAAAGGCATATGATATTGTTCTCAACGGGTATGAGATCGGCGGCGGCAGCATCCGTATCCACAGGCGCGATGTACAGAAAAAGATGTTCGGTCTTCTGGGGATTTCCGAAGAAGAGGCAAGGATAAAATTCGGCTTCCTTCTGGACGCACTCGAATACGGCGCCCCGCCGCACGGCGGTATTGCACTCGGACTCGACAGGCTCGTAATGATCATGGTCGGAGCCTCGTCGATCAGGGACGTGATCGCTTTTCCCAAGACCCAGAAGGCGTTCTGCCTCATGAGCAGCACTCCGTCGGCTGTCGAGCCAAAACAGTTGAAGGAGCTTTACATCAGGATAGATTTGCCCGAACCGTAGAATTGTGAGTAAAAAGAAGCAGTTTCACATAAACTTATTGCGGACGCATGCCCAATTAATGTTAATCCCTCAGATATTTCTCACGTAGTCGATATATGAATTATAATTTCTTGCGACCTCGGCCAGGCTGTCGCCGCCGAATTTTTCGAGAAAGGCCTCAGCGATTGTCAGGGCAACCATAGCCTCACCGATCACACCGGCTGCCGGCACTGCACAGACATCGGAGCGTTCATAAGCGGCTTCCACAGCCTTTTTGGTAGTGATATCAACGGAACGCAGAGGTCTCCTCAAAGTCGGTATGGGCTTCATCGCAGCCCTCA
>DCVG01000004.1:0-518 GCA_002328665.1 Nitrospiraceae bacterium UBA2194 | reverse complement strand
ACTTTTCCGCCTCCCGGCAAGGGGATGAGATGGCGCATGGAATATTTCGTCCATAACCTCGGAACCGAACGCCCTGCTCATCTCAAATCCCGGGCCGGTCTCAACCCCTTTTATCGCCTGAATGCTCATCAATGCCCTTGCGAGCCGCCCTTCAAGTCTTCTGTCCCACTGGATATAGCTGCCAAGGCCCACAGGCAAACCCGTAACAACAACCTCGAATACTCCGCCAAGCGAATTGCCTTTCCTTACAGCCTTATCTACCAGCCTGATCATGCTTTCCGATGCCTCATCGTCCGGGCACCTGAGAAGTGACTTCTCAGCCTTTTTGCAGATGTCCAGAAGTTTATCACCATTCAATAAATGGCTCTCCACATCGAATTTCCGGCTGCCGATGCGGACGACAAAGCTTCCGACAGTAATATCGAATTCAGACAATAATTTCTTTGCTATGGCGCCGAGTGCAACCCTCATCGCGGTCTCTCTGGCGCTTGATCGCTCAAGGACGTTGCGTATATCAG
>DCVG01000003.1 GCA_002328665.1 Nitrospiraceae bacterium UBA2194 | reverse complement strand
AGCTGAAACCCAAGCCAGAAGCCGACCGGCTAAAATGTGGCAAAATCGGGTTTTAAGTCCCTTGCGTCTGCCAATTCCGCCACTCCGGCCTTATTGATTGTAAATTATTCCCGGATGTTTGGTCAAAGGTTCTCAGTTTTTCCTGAACAGATCCTCAAGCCTTTTTTTTGCGTCTTCTTTTACATTGCCGGATGATCCGGAAGAAGCCTCTCTGAAGACGAAGTAATCACAAAAATTGGCCTTCTCCCTGGAACGCTGAAATTCGGCCTTCGTTTCAATGCATTTGTTGTGGCTTGATTCGGAATAGAACCTGCAGTTCAGACATATATGCAGGTCTCCGCCGCATTTCGGGCAGCTTGATTTTCTGGAAAAGTATTTATCTGTCTCGACTTCTTTCCCGCACAGTGAGCATACCTTCATGCGATATAACCTCCCTATTAACAACCTCCCTTATACTCCGCCCTCTATAAACAACCCCCTTTATCTCCCTTTATTAAGGGGGAATCAAGAAGGATTACCGACACGTATCAATTGCGGGAATGAGAGTCTTCCGAGTTTCCGGTGTAATTTATGGGCAGACTTTTATTTAGTGTCTGTCTATAAAGTAACGTTTTGTCATCCTCCAACGCGACCGGATGATCCATAACCCATTGAAAAAAATGGATTCCCCGATCGAGTCGGGGAATGACGAACTACTTAATTCTTAGTTGCTACACAGACTCTATTTAATCTTCTTGATAAAGTCGGCGACCGGGAGCGCTGCAAGGGTGAGAAGTTGCACTGACCCCCTTGCGCCGAATTCGACCGACATCTTCATGATTGTGGTATTGTCGGGTGCCTCCACAATATTCACGAAATCATATGGTCCGAGGACGGCGTACTGCTGTACCACCTTGACTCCCATTTTCTCGAGTTCCTTATTTACCTCGAGTATCCTTTTCGGGTTTTCCTTGATAGTCTTTCTCCCCTCATCGGTCAGAGTGCTGAGTATTACGTAGTAAGCCATTTTGCCCTCCTTTTCTGAAGCAGGTTTTTTACTTTGCTCGCCCCCCGGTCGCCCGGACTGAACGCCACATGGGGCTCCTTGTCTCTTTCGGATATTATATACGAATTTCGACCGAATTCAATGAGCGTAAATTGACATTTCATGAGGCGCTCTGCTTAAATTAATGGCATGTGGGAATATACGGAAAAGGTTAAAGATTTTTTTCTGAAACCAAAGAACATCGGAGAGATCGAAAACCCTGATGCAGTGGGCGAGGTCGGCAGCATTGTCTGCGGCGATGCGCTGAGGCTGACCATGAAGATAGACAGGGAGACGAATAAAATCGTTGATGCGAAATTCCAGACGTTCGGATGCGCAAGCGCAATCGCAAGCTCCTCTGCCCTTACGGAACTGATTAAGGGTAAGACAGTTGATGAGGCCCTTAAGATATCGAACCAGGATATCGCGGAATTCCTCGGCGGCCTTCCAAAGGAAAAGATGCACTGCTCTGTAATGGGAAGGGAAGCGCTTGAGGCTGCCGTTGCAAACTTCAAGGGTGTTCCCGTGGCTGTTGAAGAAGAGGGCAGGGTTGTCTGCAAGTGTTTTAATGTCACCGAAGAAAAGATACGGAAGGTTGCGATGGAAAACCATCTCAGGACGGTCGACGAGATTACCGATTACACTAAAGCAGGCGGCGGATGCGGAGAATGCAAGGCGGAGATTGAGACGATCCTCAGGGACATCTGGTCGCTGAAGATTCCTGCAAAACCTTCTAAACCCCGGAAACTCACCAATCTGCAGAAGATCGCCCTCATACAGGAAATCATCGAGAGAGAGATAAGGCCGGGATTGCAGGCGGACGGCGGAGATATTGAACTCATCGACATCGACGGCAACAGGGTCATCATTGCCCTGAGGGGGATGTGCACCGGATGCGTTATGGCAGGTGTTACGATAGAGGGAGTACAGCAGAAACTGCGCGAATTGGTCGGTGAGGAGATTATAATAGAGGCACAATGAACACAATCTACCTCGACAACAATGCAACAACGGCGGTGGCTCCCGAAGTCCTCGACGAGATGCTGCCGTATCTCAGGGATTTTTATGGAAATCCTTCGAGCATGCATACCTTCGGGGGACAGCTTCACAGAAAGGTCGAAGAGGCAAGGGAGAAGGTCGCACAGCTTCTGGGCGTGGAACCGGATGAGATAATATTTACGAGCTGCGGGACCGAGAGTGATAATACCGCACTCATGAGCGCAGTAGAATCCTTCCCCGGCAGGCGGCACATTGTAACGACGAGGATCGAGCACCCTGCGGTACTGAATTTCTGCAAGCATCTCGCGAGAAAAGGCTACAGGGTTTCATTCGTGCCCGTCAACAATTCCGGACAGCTCGATACCGACGAGTTGCTGAATGCTGTCCATGACGATACGGTTGTAGTTTCCTGCATGTATGCCAATAACGAGATCGGGAATATCTATGCAATACCGGAAATCGCAAAGGCGCTCAGGGAAAGGCATATACTGTTCCATACCGATGCCGTGCAGGTTGTCGGAAAGCTCCCGATAGACCTGAAAAAGCTCCCAGTTGACATGCTCTCTCTGTCGGGTCACAAGCTGCATGCCCCAAAAGGGATCGGCGCCCTGTATGTGAGGAAGGGGACAAGGTTTTTCCCGTACATAATAGGAGGCCACCAGGAAAAGGGGAGAAGGGCCGGCACTGAAAACGTGGCTTCGATCATCGGGTTGGGAAAGGCATGCGAGCTTGCCATGAAGAATCTTGACGAAGAGGTGAAATACCTAACCGCGTTACGGGACAGACTCGAAACGGCTCTTCTGCAGAAATGTCCTGATTCCAGGGTGAACGGAGATGCGGCAAGCAGGTTGCCGAACACCACAAACCTGAGTTTCGAATATGTTGAAGGAGAGGCCATATTATTGAGACTCAACGAATACGGAATCTGTGCTTCGTCCGGATCGGCATGCACTTCCGGTTCGCTCGAACCCTCTCATGTCCTGAGGGCGATGGGAGTGCCTTTTACGGCCATTCACGGTTCTATCAGGTTCTCTCTGAGCAGATATAACACGGAGGAAGAGATCGATAAAGTCATTGAGGTAATGCCCGGCATAATAAAGGAACTCAGAGAGCTTTCACCATTCGGCAAAGACAAGACGCAAGAGTCGTTAAAATGCTCCTGATAAAAAGGGTGGCTTCAGTATTTGCGCCTTAGGCGTATTCACTTTTTCCCCGGAGACTGTCTTTTAAAAAATATATTCTGCTTTCCTTCCACTTTGTAAATGAACGGGCTGAATTCGACTTTCAAATAGTTCCTCTTGCGTATGACGCCGCCCGGATTTACTTTCACAACATCGGATTTCTCCCACTTCTGAAAAAGATCTATAATCTTGTCAAGTGAATCCTGATGAAGCTTCTCGATGGTCTCCCTGACGGGCAGAGTGGTGACAAGGTTTCTGTCGATGAAATCGCTCACTTTTTCCCGGTTAAAGACCGAGAGGTATATCATGCCTTTCAGAATCCTTTTATTCGTCTTGAATGAAAATATAAACCTGTCGAGTGAATTTTCGAGGAATATGTCGTTCCTGATCTGAACCCTGCGGTCGATGTCTATCGCCTGAAGCCAGTATTTTTTGTCGATAATACTGTCGGCTTTCATTTCCAGGATCGTGTGTCCCAGATTCCTCTTATCAGCAGTGTAAATATTATGAGCGACAGTATCGGCGGCAAGATGGCTCATATAGCCGTATACGAACGCTTTCTGCTGCCGTGTTTCCGCTGCGTGCAGGAGGTCAAAGGCCACGTCCCAGGTATGGGAATTTTTATTGTAAGGGAGATATTTCTTTCCGACAATTATATCGGCCATAAGATTCCCGTAAATAAAGTCTTTCCTGTAGCGCCTCATTATTTCGAGGATGCCGGCGGGAACGAGCGAACAGAGGGAATACAATTCGCTGCCGAGGTATACATGGGTCAAAGGCCCCCATGCAAATGCCGAAGCAGGGATAAACAGGAACGATATAACCAATAAAGCCTTGAATAATCTCATTTTATCTCCTTCAGAAGATTTAAAATAAGACGCACCCCTATGCCTGAAGCTCCTTTTGGCAGATAAGGTCTTTCTTTTTCCACCCAGGCCGTGCCTGCAATATCGAGGTGCACCCACGGTGCAGCCCCTGCAAACTCGTATAAAAAATATGCCGATGATGCAAGAGATCCGCTCTTGCCGCCGGTATTTTTCAAATCAGCGATGTCGCTCTTTAAATATTCCTTGTATTCCTTAAACAAAGGCATTTCCCAGACTCTCTCATAGGTATTATGACCGGATATCTTAAATTTATCAATCAATTCCCTATCGTTGCCCATCATGGCTATCGCACCGTTGCCGAGAGCAATCGAGCATGCGCCGGTGAGGGTTGCGATGTCAATAACCGCACGCGGCTTAAAACGTCCGGCATAGGCGATCGCATCCGCAAGGGTCATGCGTCCTTCTGCATCGGTGCTTATAATTTCGATGGTTTTTCCATTGCATGCCTTCACAACATCCCCCGGTTTTGAGGCGGAGCCTCCGATAAGGTTTTCGGCAGCAGGCAGTATACCCACGAGATTGACCGGCAGGCTCAATTCTGCAACGGCCTTAAAAACGCCGAGAACCGCTGCACCGCCCGCCATGTCGTATTTCATCTTCTCCATGCCGTCCGCAGGCTTTAATGAAAGACCGCCGCTGTCGAAAGTGACGGATTTTCCTATCAGAACAATCGGGGAATTTTTTGAACCCTTATAATGGATGACTATAAATTTGGGCTGCTGATCCGATCCGCGTGTAACCGACAGATAAGCGCCCATGCCGAGTCTGCCGGCGTCCTTTTTTTCTAAAATCTTCACAGAAAGATGTTTCCGCTTAAGGGAAAGCGCAACTCCCGCCAGATGGGAAGGAGTCATGTCATTTGCCGGTGTATTGATCAAATCCCTCGCAAAATTGACTGCCGAGGTTACAGTCTCTGTCCATCGAAGACTGTCCTTCAGCACTTTTGATCCCTTTGAAAGCACGGTAATGCTTCTGATAGTTTTCTCCTCTTTATTACGGACATACTTATTAAAGGTATAAAGTCCGAGTAATGCCCCTTCGATAAAATCCGCAGGGGACAGTTTCAGAGTCTCCATGATGCGGGTGGACAAGGCAATCTTTTTGATCCCCATGTCCCTCAAATATACAACTGCTCTGCCGCCGGCATTTCGCATCCCCTCGCGGGAAATTTCTTCTCTTTTGCCGAGACCGGCAAGGAACAATCTTCCCGGCGCAATGTCTTCCGGGGCAGGCACTAAAAGCAGTTCGTTTTGTCTGCCGCGGAATTCTTTTGAGAACAGGCGCCTGATAAGTCTTGCAACAGACGGGCTTATATTGCTGTAAAGGCCTGATTCACCATCGGTAAAAGGCAGTATAAGGGCGTCGCAGACGCAATCCGCCTCTTTAATATTCTTTATGGAAAGATTCATATAACTTTTTATTTTAACTATTTTCCAGGGTTAATTGACAGAATATTATTTTTCGGCGATTATTTAACATGGGCGTTTCTGAAGCGAACAGCTTATTTACAGCCAGAACAATTAAAAGGGTTTACGGGATTCCTTTTATCGCCGGGAACAGGGTGACCCTGCTGTGGAAAGGCAAAGAATCGTTTGAAGCGATATTTAAAGCGATTGAGCAGGCAAAGGAAATCATATGCCTTGAATTCTATATATTCAGAAATGACGAGACAGGAAGTGAACTGGCGGAGATACTGAAGAAGAAGGTGTCCGAAGGCGTAAAAGTATATCTCCTCTACGACCATTTCGGATCCCTCTTTACCCCACTGAAATTCTGGGAAAGCCTCAGGCGGGCCGGAGTTCAAATAAGGGCATCTCACCCTTTTAAATGGACAGACCCGTTCCATTACGTTCACAGAGACCATAAGAAGCTCATCATAATTGACGGCAGCAGAGCTTTCACAGGCGGCCTGAACATCGCAAACGAATACAGGGGATATCACAGGATAAAAAAAATGACAGGGTGGAGGGATACCGGTATTTTTCTCGAAGGGCCGATAGCAAAAACGCTTCTCGATATATTTAAAAAAACCTGGGAAATATGGAAAGGGACGGCGATAGACTTCGCAAGGGATGTTGAGCCGGCTGCGGACGGCATTCCGGTCATACCTGTCTTTGTAAGCTCCGCCAGGGATAGAAGAAGAATGAGAAAATTGCTCTATTACAGCATCAACAATGCCGAAAGATACATCTATCTGACCACAGCCTATTTTACCCCGAGCAGGAGGATGCTTCGGATTCTTGAGGACGCAGAGTTGAGAGGCGTGGATGTGAAATTGCTTTTGCCCGGAAAAACAGACGTCCCTGCAGCGCATTATGCGGGCAGGGCATTTTTTACAAAGCTGCTCAGGGCAGGGGTCGAGATATACAACTACCAGGGAGAAATACTCCATGCCAAGACAGCGGTTTTTGACGGAATATGGAGCGTAATCGGTTCGGCAAACCTGGATTTCCAGTCGCTCAGGAGAAACGATGAAGGGAACGTCGGCATTGTCGATGAAAGTTTCGGCAGGCAAATGAGTGAAATTTTTCATAAAGATATGAAACACTCGGAAGAGATAACTCTCGATACCTGGCTGAAGCGGCCTTTTTTTGAGAGGATGAAAGAGCAATTCTTTGCGCTGTTCAGAAGAAGACTATAAGCTCCAGGGTTCAAATCTGAAAAATTTTTGTTATAATTTTTTTTATGGAAAAATGCCCTGTCTGTGACCAGCCTGTTGACAAGTGCATCTGCTGTCCTGAATGAGGGCATGTATGCCTCCTGGATCTGGGGGAACCGTATTGTCCCGTATGCAGGCCCGGGCCTGAAAGCAGAAGGATACGGAAATCCGAAGAGGAGGGCGGACCGGACAAGGAGGTTCATTGATCTGTGCGGCGGGCGGGTTGACTTCTGGTTCTCAAATATGTCATTATTAAAACTGAAGTTTCAGAAGTTTTTGGATTCGAAGATGGTCACAAAGACTTTTAGCTTTGTGGCTTTTTTTTTGCAGTTATTCTGAGATTTTAGTTTATAAGTCAGGAGGTAAAAGATGGCTCAAGGAACAGTGAAGTGGTTTAACGAATCCAAGGGTTTTGGCTTTATCACGGGAGAAGACGGTACCGACGTTTTTGTACACTATTCTTCGATCGAAGGCAATGGATTCAAGTCCCTCGCCGAAGGTGATACTGTCAGCTTTGATACTGAAAACGGCCCCAAAGGCCCTAAGGCAGTCAGAGTAGTGAAAAATTAATTAACCCTGGAAGTCCCCCTGTTGAACAGGGGGACTTCCCTATTTTGGGAGCAAATGGTACACAGACAGAATTCTCTGGAAAGCATTGAACTGAACAGACAGCGCAAAATCGCAGCCGGTCTGGTTTCCGAATGCTTTCCCGAAGTTTCAGACATAGTAATTCGTATGACGTACTATCAGAAGGCTGTCAACCCGGTAATGATGGTCAGGACTATGAATTTCTGGCCCTCTCAATATGCGTATTTCAACATAGATTGCATGGTTAAAGGCTGTGTTGACGGTGGTTTTGACCTGACTTCAGTGATTGCAAAAATGATTAAAAACCGCAGGAAGTCTGAAAAGGGAAAACTCGTGTGCAAAGGGAATAGCGATGTCCTTGCCTCAGGACATGCGAGCATCGACTACCACATAACCGTCAAATACAATAAGCTTTAATCTTCAGACCTTCCTCTAACCCGGGAAATGCAGCAGGCATCGGGCATATGCACAGAAAAACCTTTCAGAATCGCAATTCGGCAATATCTGTAATCCCTTCGTTCTGCATGAAAACATGAAATGTACACTTGTATGCTCACGTCTTACAATAGAGGCGATATGAAAGCTTTTTCTGCACATTATGCCCTCCGGCTTTTATTTGTAGATGCATAACATATTAACGACCTTTCAGAGTCTTCGGCCTGTCACGCCTGGCGTTGACAAGACAGAAGAATCCGAACGGCTCCTTGAAAGTGTTCTTCAGTTGATGCGGTTCGTTGGGTTTGATGTAAAGGGTATCGAGAAAGCTGATCCGATATTCTTTTTTGCCGGCAATGCATATCCCTTTCCCTCTGATACCTATAACAACATGCTCATGCTTATGCATTTCAAAACTGCTGTACCCCTCCGGCGCGATCTCAAAGTATCTGAGATGGAATTTCGATGTCTCACCGCGGTTGCCGATCAATGTCTGTCTTGCAATGTCAGACCAGTCTTTACCTGCCGGTTTATATCGCTCGGGCTTTACTCCTTTCCATGAAAAATTGCCGGCGTATCTGTAAAGCCTGGTTTTGTTGTCTTTTTTCCCTTTTGCCCGGTTGACGAAATCACAGCATAGATTCGACTGCTTCACATGCTCATTCACTTTTTTATTCCATTACGACCACAATCTTCAGGGAATCCTTTGCCTCTGCTGTCAGCCTGAACGCCTCGGCAGTCTTTTCGATCGGGAACCTGTGTGTGACGAGCTTCTCAGCCCTGACTGTTCCCTCTTCTATTATTTCGAGCGCGTCTGCCGTGTCAGAAGGCCCGCAGGAATAGCTGGTTATCAAATTAATATCCTTAAAATACAACTTATTGGGATCGATGGTGAGCCGCTCACGCGGTTTGGCCGGAGTAAAGAACAGCACGCTGCCTCCCGGACCTGCAGCGGAAATCCCCTGTGTCATGACATCGGCGCTGTTGGGTCCGACTATCACGACATCCGCCATTTCGCCGCCGGTCAGGAATCTCAGGGCATCAACCAGGCTGTCCTTCGAAACATCAATGACCTCATCGCTGCCGGATTCCCCGGCTTTTTGAAGCCTGAACGGGACCATGTCCGCGCCTATGATCCTGCCCGCGCCGTATTTTCGCGCAAGCGCTATATTCAACTGACCCATAGTTCCGAGTCCGATAACCAGGACAGTGTCACCGCGCCTGATCCGGACTCTTTTCAGTCCTTTTACAACGCAGGCTACCGGCTCGATTAATGTTCCGTCCTCATAGCTCAAGGTGTCGGGGAGGTTCAATGTATCGTTTTCGAGGTTTATCTGAGGGACAAGGATATATTCGGATATTCCGCCGGGGATAATATTTGAATTCTTCCAGGTATCACACTGTACATAATCCCCTCTCCCGCACCGTCTGCACGCAAGGCACGGCGCATGGTGATGAACAAAAACCCTGTCGCCGGGCCTGAAAGAGGTTACCTCCCTGCCGACTGCAACGACCTCACCGGCCGGCTCATGTCCGAGAACAACCGGGGCCTTCTTCTCAATGTACCACGGCATCACATCCCCGGAGCATATCCCGCAAGCCTTTGTCTTCAGTAAGGCGTCATGCGGACCGATTTCAGGAACAGAGGTATCTTCTATTCGAATATCATTGAAGCTGTATAGTTTTGCTGCTTTCATCCTGATGTATTATAGAAAACCTGTTAAGAAATTGAATGGAAAAATGAAATTGACAATATATAATTTATTGTATATATTGAGTATATACTTATATGAAGGATTGGACTGATATATTATCTTTTGCTGAAGACTTCGAATGGGATGAAGGAAATATTAAGAAAAACTGGGAAAAACATCGCGTTTCTCATATAGAGTGCGAAGAGATATTTTTTAACAGACCGATCATGGTCAAAATGATCCCCAAGTTTAAAAGCGAAGCAGAGGAAGATAAGTTCTGGGCAACGCATGATTCGACTGAATATGTTGATTATTCGAAGGCGAAACATATCATTTTCCCGAACTTAAAGCCGTCTACCAAGACGATTTCGATTCGGCTTCCGGAATCTCTTATCGAACATCTCAAGGTTCTTGCCAACAAAAGAGACGTGCCCTATCAGTCACTCTTGAAAATGTTCCTGTCTGAGAAGGTGGCGGAAGAGTTGCACGGCGCAACCAAGTGAAACTCCCCGCCCTAAGCAGGCTGTCCGACAATTATTTACTACCTCCCCTTGTCTGTCCTACAAGACCTTCTACTACAAAGCAGATGTGGTCATCAGGAATTAAATCTTCTATGCTCGGTGGTAGTAGCCAGGATTGTCCTTTGTAAGATTGAATATATGCCATCCATTACTCTCCTTTTGCATGTTTTAACATCTATTCTACCACCAAGCTATTACCTATCTTCTACAGTTGCGCCCT
>DCVG01000115.1 GCA_002328665.1 Nitrospiraceae bacterium UBA2194 | reverse complement strand
GCAAGATAAAACAAGGTTTTATCGGCTTTTGCCGGGATAATGTCTTCTTTGAAGAACAGCTTTATGCCGTCTGCAAACGGCTGAAGAAGTCCGTGAGGGCCGACCCTCATCGGGCCGAGTCTTACCTGCATATGCCCGATGACTTTCCGTTCAAAATATGTCGCATATGCAACATGGAGCAGCCCCACTGCGAGGACGACTACAATCTTTAAAATTATGATTAGGACGTTAATACAGAATTTGACGAATGCATCAAGCTGTGCAGGGGATATGACGCTCCAGATTATGTCCATTATCTGTCACACTCTCCCAGCACGATGTCAATCGTGCCGATATTAGCAATAACGTCTGCAACCAGATGCCCGGCGCAGAGCCTCGGCAGGCAGCCTGCATGCACAAATGAAGGTGCCCTGACCCTCATCCTGTAAGGCTTTGCCGAACCGTCGCTCACAAAATAAAATCCGAGTTCTCCCTTCGGGACTTCTGTTGCGACATAAATTTCACCCTCCGGCACTTTCGGCCCCTTTTTAACGAACTCAAATTGCCTCACGAGATACTCCGATGCCTTTGTGATCTCCTCCGGCACGGGAGCTTCCGCAAGCTCTGCAAGCTTCTCGTCGCTGAGCCCTTTGCCGGCCGGCACAATCACCAGGGCCTTGAATTTACAGGTGACATAACAGGTGGCGCATCCGAGACACATGTCCTGCTTGATCGCATGGGGTTTCTTCTTCTCGCCGAAGATGGCCTTGGCAGGACAAGCCCTCAGACACATCCCGCAACCCTTGCACGCTTTTTCCTTAATAAAGAACGCATGCTGTTTCGTAGGGTGTGTTATAGGCATCATTTTGTCTTTCGGCTGCATTGTGAATTTGGGCGCATCGGCCATGACAGGACCTGCAGGCAATTTTTCGATACACTGCCTGATAATGTTGTTCGACTGCCTCATTTCCAGCATCCTGCAGCGGTATCTGTCATAGGTATCGCCCACTGTTCCAATAGGCACTTCGAAGTCGACTTTATCATATGCATCGTACGGCATGAACTTTCTAATGTCGTAGGGCACTCCAGACCCTCTCAATGTAGGGCCTGTCATCCCCCAGTTCACCGCCTCTTCTGCGGAGATCACTCCGATGCCTTTTGTTCTCAGGAGCCATATCCTGTTCTGGTCGATAAGGGTTTCATATTCCAGAATCCTTGACGGGAATTCATCCGTGAATTTCCATAAACTCTCAAGAAATTCCTGTTGTACATCGTTTCTCACGCCGCCGACCCTCGGGTATGTGACGGTAAGTCTCGCCCCGCAGATCATTTCATACAGATCGAGTATCCACTCCCTCTCCCTGAAGCAGTAAAGGAAGACGGTCATCGCTCCGATGTCAAGCGCATGGGTGGCAAGCCAGAGGAGGTGGTTAGCTATCCTCGACATCTCGCCGGCGATGGTCCTGATAAACTTAGCCCTTTCAGGGACTTCTATGCCGTAAAGTTTTTCCACCGCAACACAATAGCCGATATTGTTCGACATTGCAGAGACATAATCCATTCTGTCGGTAAGCGGCAACGCCTGGAAATAACTCATACTTTCACCGAGTTTCTCAATGCCCCTGTGGAGATATCCGACATAAGGCGTAACCTTCACAATAGTCTCGCCGTCGATATCGAGAACAAGCCTGAGGACGCCATGCGTAGCAGGGTGCTGCGGCCCCATGTTGACATTCAGCTCTCTTGTATCGAATATCTTCTCTACCGGCTCCATCTCACCCTTCCCACTCAAACTCTTTAAGTTCTTTGGATCTCTTTAAAACATCTGTAAAGCCCGGCCAGTCCTTGTCGAGTTCGGGACCCTTTAACGGATAATCTTTCCTTAGCGGATATCCTTCCCAGTCCTCGGGCATGAGGATCCTTCTATGATCGGGATGACCGCTGAACTCTATGCCGAACATATCGTAGCATTCCCGTTCATGCCAGTTCGCGCCGGCCCATACCGGAACGCAGGAACCGATCTTCGGATCGTTTTCAGGCACCTGGGCCCTGATCCTGATCCGGTGACGGTATCTTGTGGATAAAAGGTTATATACAACTTCGAACCTGACGTCCTTCTTATTAAGGTAATCGGCTGCGGTCAGGTCCTGCAGGTGGTCAAATCCCAGGAGGGGATCGTCGTGAAGGTATCTGAGAATCGGGATTATCCGGTCCTTTTTTACGATAACAGAGATCTGGTCTCGGAATTCCGCCACATCGACAACCTGATCCGGAAATTTTTCCCTGATTTTCTCCGCAATCTCTTTCGGATCGATACCGGCCGGATACAGCGCGAC
The DNA here is from genome assembly GCA_002328665.1 of Nitrospiraceae bacterium UBA2194. Lineage (GTDB taxonomy): Bacteria > Nitrospirota > Thermodesulfovibrionia > Thermodesulfovibrionales > SM23-35 > UBA2194. The sequence goes on along the minus strand of DCVG01000115.1, from coordinate 11,309 downwards.
TCTTACTTCCGTTACCGCCATGGGCTCCACCTCGCGCGTTCTTTCCTGATTTTTTCCTGCAGCAGCATCATACCTTCGAGCAGTGTTTCAGGCCTTGGGGGACATCCGGGGACATATACATCGACAGGAAGGAAGGAATCGCATCCCTGCACCGTGCTGTATGTCCTGAAGACACCTCCTGTGCAGGCGCAGCTCCCCATCGCCACCACATACCTCGGTTCGGGTATCTGGTCGTATACTCTCCTAACGACAGGAGCCATCTTTTTGGTAACGGTGCCGGCAACGATCACGCAGTCCGCCTGTCTCGGTGAGCCCCTGAAAATAATGCCGAAACGGTCGAAATCGTAATGCGATGCGCCTGCGGCCATCATCTCAATTGCGCAGCATGCGAGTCCGAAGGTCGTGGGCCATATCGAGGATAATCTTCCCCAGTTTATGATTTTATCAAAAGAAGTGATGATTATGTTGGGGGGCAATATCTTCGTTCCCTCTTCTACCTCTATCAATCCGACGGCTGATGTGTCAAGCAGCATCTCTTACCCCCTTCTTTTTACCTTAATCCCACTGGAATGCCTCTTTCCTCCAGGCATATATATATCCGACCAAAAGAATTGCAATGAAGAGTACCATCTCTATAAAAGCGTAAATCCCGATCTTGTCGAAGACGATCGCCCACGGATAGATAAAAATCGCTTCAACGTCGAATACGACAAAAAGCATTGCTATGATATAAAAACGGATCGAAAACCTGTAGCGGGGCTCCCCTTTGGGGGTCATGCCGGATTCATAGGGCATAAGTTTTTCGAAGTAAGGTTTCCTGGGTCTGAAGATATTGCCGATGAGAAGTGCGCCGAGGCCGAACGCCGTAGCGATCATAATAAAGATGAGGACCGGTAAATATTCTGATGGTAAATACGTTCCAGGCATAAGCGGTTATGTTATACTTAAAAGCGCTAACTCTTGTCAAGTAAAAAATTGAATTTTATTTTTTCGTGATGAAAGGAGATTTTCATGTTCAAAATCCTGAAGAAAGAAGAGCTGTCCGACCTTGTTATCCTATTCGAAATCGAGGCAAAGGATATCGCGAAAAAAGCGAGGGCGGGCAATTTTTTTGTCCTGAAGATACATGAGCAGGGTGAGAGAATCCCCCTCACTATAGCTGATTTCGACCGGGACAGGGGAACGATAACCACTGTCTTCCAGAAGATGGGCAAGACGACACATCACCTCGGGACTTTGAATGAAGGGGATTCCATACTGGATATGACAGGTCCGCTCGGGATACATTCTCATATAGAAAATTTCGGGAAGGTAGTCTGCGTGGGAGGAGGTGTCGGAATTGCGCCGACATTCCCGATAGCCCGCGCACTGAAGGAAGCCGGCAATGCCGTGATTTCGATCATAGGCGCAAGGACGAAAGAACTCATATTCTGGGAAGACAAAATGCGCGCGGTGTCCGACGAATTGATCATTGTAACAGATGACGGTTCATACGGACAGAAGGCGGTAGTGACCACTCCCCTGGATGCCCTCCTCAGGGAGAATCAGGATATAAAACTGGTATACGCCATCGGCCCTGCTATTATGATGAAGTTTGTATGTGTGACAACGGAAAAGCACAATGCGAAAACAATTGTCAGCCTGAATTCGATTATGGTGGATGCGACAGGCATGTGCGGTGCCTGCAGGGTTGAAGTAGGAGGAGAAACGAAGTTCGCCTGTGTTGACGGTCCCGAATTCGACGGCCGCAAGGTTGATTTTAACCTGCTTATGTCAAGGCAGAGGATGTATATCGAAGAAGAAAGAGTAGCGATGGAACGATATAAAGAAAAATCGGGGGGTAATTAGATATGGAAGAGAAAAGAGCAGGAAAAAAGCCGGAGAACAGGGTAAAGATGAGAGAGCAGGAGCCCCTGGCAAGGGCAAAGAATTTCATGGAGGTGCCCTACGGGTATACTCCGGAAGAGGCAAAAAAAGAAGCATCCCGATGCCTGTCCTGTCTTAAACCTTCCTGCAGGGGCGGGTGTCCCGTCTCGATCGATATCCCTTCATTTATTAAATTGATTAAAGAGGGGAGATTTATCGAGGCGGCATGGAAGATAAAGGAAGACAATGCAATGCCGGCTGTGTGCGGGAGGGTCTGCCCCCAGGAGATACAATGCGAGTCCCTCTGCATCCTCGGGAAAAAAGGCAAGCCGGTCGCCATCGGCAATCTCGAAAGGTTCGTTGCCGATTATGAAAGGGACAACGCGGGGATGGAGGTTCCGGAAAAACCGAAGTCTACCGGCAGGAAAGTAGCGGTGATCGGATCGGGTCCCGGAGGGTTGAGCTGCGCAGCCGACCTTATCAAATCCGGACATCAGGTCACTCTGTTTGAAGCCCTGCACAAGGCAGGCGGCGTGCTTGTTTACGGGATACCCGAGTTCAGACTCCCGAAAGTAATCGTCGAAAAGGAAGTCGATTATATCAGGAGACTCGGCGTGGATGTCATTGTCAATGCGCTGATAGGCAAACTCTTTACAGTCGATGAACTGTTGACTGAACAGGGATATGATGCGTGTTTCATTGCAACCGGAGCGGGTCTGCCGGTCTTTCTGGGGATACCCGGAGAAAACCTCAACGGCATTTATTCCGCCAACGAATTCCTTACGAGGGCGAACCTCATGAAGGCGTATCTTTTCCCCGAGTACGATACTCCGATAAAGAGGGGCAGGAATGTTGCGGTCTTCGGCGGCGGCAATGTCGCTATGGATGCCGCAAGAGTGGCGCTGCGGCTCGGGGCTGAAAAGGTCTGCCTCATTTACAGACGTTCCGAAGCTGAAATGCCGGCGCGAAAGGCCGAGATACACCACGCGCATGAAGAAGGAATCGAATTCATGCTATTGACAAATCCGTTGAGGTTCATCGATGACGGGAAAGGGAATATCTCTGCAGTGGAATGTATAAAAATGGAACTGGGAGAGCCTGATGCATCCGGCAGAAGGAAACCGGTCCCTGTTAAGGGCAGCGAATTCCGCATCGAGATCGATGTGGCAATCCCTGCGATCGGAACGAGGCCCAATCCCCTCCTGACACGGCACGTGCCCGGCCTGCTCCTGAATAAAAGGGGGTATATCGTCGCCGATTACGAAACAGGCATGACTTCCAAGCCGGGAGTCTTTGCCGGCGGTGATATAATTACCGGTTCTGCGACCGTCATCCTTGCCATGGGAGCGGGCAGAAGGGCGGCAAAGGCGATAAACGATTACTTCAGATGGAAATATTGGGATACGGCGAAACTGCAGGGCAGCGGTTAGATTATTTCTTTTTCTTCTTTATCAGTCCCATAAATAGCACGGCTGCGGCGCCGGCGCCGATCAGCAGCCGTGCGGCAGCACCCGATAAAGCTATACCCCCTCTCAGTATCTTTATACCTTTTTCCAGGACACTCATTATATATTTAGCCTCCTCCGATAACGCAACCAGATGACATGGCGGCGCCTCCCTTCCATGGTAATAATTCAAGCTTATCACAGAACCGGAAAAAACATGTGATGAAGACCCGGCTGCTTTTTCATGGCGCAGGCTGCTTCTTCTTGATTTCATTGTCTGCAAAAAAAATACCTGACTGAGATATATAAGTATCATTTGTGTTGCAAATTTTGGTATACTGATTTTAATTCTTATTTAAAAAGGAGGAACAGGAGACATGGAAACAGTAAAAAAAGTGAAGTGCGCCGCGAAAACCAAAGAAGGAAAACCGTGCAAGAACACCGCATCCGGAAAATCCAAATTCTGCGCTGCCCACAAGAAAAAATAGACGGTTCTTAAAAAAGGGCCGTCCTCAATTCATGAGGACGGCCCTTTTTTATTTATTACTGTCTCTTTATAAATTATTAAACCCCATCACATCACCCTTGCCCTCTCCGGGGGTGTGTGATTTTTTGAATCCCTTCCGATAGAATAATACGATGTCTCATGACGACACAGATATTTTTTTCATGAGAATAGCCATCGAAGAGGCCTTGCTCGCCTTCAACGAAGGAGAAGTCCCGGTAGGCGCGGTCCTCGTGATGGATAACAAGGTCATTGCAAAAGCACATAACTGCAGGGAGACAACAAATGACCCGACGGGTCATGCGGAAATCCTCGCACTCAGGTCGGGCGCAGGCGGAGACAACAGATGGAGATTGACCTGTGCTGCCCTCTATGTGACAAAAGAGCCCTGCGTGATGTGCGCCGGCGCTATGTTAAACGCAAGACTCGGCAGACTGGTTTACGGATGTAAGGACGAAAAGGGCGGAGCCGTAGACAGCCTTTATAAACTGCTTTCGGATAAAAGACTGAACCATCAGGTTGAAACGCTATCAGGAGTGCTTGGAGAAGAATGTGCGGAGATATTAAAAAATTTTTTCAAATCCCGGAGGTAATGTTAAAATGGATTTGTTTGGAATTTAGATATTAGGATTTAGAGTTTGATAAGTTGGAGGGGTGCCAGAGCGGTTGAATGGGACGGTCTCGAAAATCGTTGTGGGGGCAACTCCACCCAGGGTTCGAATCCCTGCCCCTCCGCCATCTCGATTTTGGTGGTAAAATAATATATGAATGCCGGCATCGGACGGCGGAATTTACATCTGATAAGGAGAGAAGCTTAATGAATGATAACGTGAATACTCCGAGGAACCAGATAAACATACTGCTGGTTGAAGATAACCCTGCTGATGTGCTGCTTACGACAGAGGCATTGAAAGAGTGCTCTACCCCTTTCACAATGACCGCAGTCAACAACGGCGAAGAAGCCTCCGATTATCTGAACTGCAGGGGAAGGTACCCGGACGCGGTGCGGCCCGATATTATATTGCTGGACATCAACCTCCCGAAAAAGAACGGGTTTGAACTTCTCTCGGAGATCAAAGAAAACCCGGGACTGAAACGCATTCCGGTAATAATATTGACGACCTCAAGCGCAAAACAGGATGTCCTGAGCGCATATGAACTCTATGCAAACAGCTATATTATAAAGCCGATCGATTTCGATGATTTCTTGAGAGTCATACGGTCTCTTGAAAACTTCTGGTTCGATACAGCGACGATCCCTTAACAAACACTTCAAAATGCGTTACTCTTTCCTTAAGCAATAACAGAACGTGCCTGTGAAATATTCTGAGTTTTTGGCAGATGAACACACATATAAAAATACTGCGGGGCTGTTAAGATTTTTAAAATCTATCGGCAAATTTGGCTAATAAGGCAGGAAACCGACATCGATTGTTATAATTACTAAATGGGATAAAGCTGACATGACCGCCGGGAAAATTACGAAAACAAAAAGCAGGAAAAAGCTTCAGCCGGAATCCGGGAACGCCGGAAAAAACAAAAAACAAACCGATAAATTGCGTAAACAGGCTGAAGAGACATTTGCCGGGAAAGGCAGAAAGACCAAAAAAAACCCTGCCGGGGACATGGAGAAGCCGATCCGTAAACTTGAGGCCCGCCAGATAGAAAAATCCCGCGACGAACTGGAAAGAAAAGTTCTGGAACGTACAAAAAAATTGCGCGATGAAATAGCCCGACACAAGCTTACCCAGGAGGCATTAAAAGAATCGGAATCCAGATACCGCATAGTAGCCGATAATACCCATGACTGGGAGTTCTGGATGAGTCCCGGCGGCAAGTTCATATACACTTCGCCTGCCTGCAAACGGATCACCGGTTATGATGCGGCAGAGTTCTTAAAAGATGAAGGCTTATTTTCCCGCATTGTTTATAGTGATGACCTGTCCCGCTTTGGTAAGCACCTGAAGAAGGTTAAGAGTGAAAAGTCTCCCGGAGAGATGGAGTTCCGCATACTCCATTCGGATGGAACGGTGAGGTGGATCGGACATGTCTGCCAGCCTGTTTTTGACGACGGGATGCGTTTTCTGGGTATCCGCGGCAGCAACCGTGATATTACGCGGCGCAAACAGTCGGAGGAGGCGCTCCGCGAAAGCGAGTCGAAATACCGCTCTTTATTTGCCAATATGATAAACGGATTTGCCTACCACCGGATCGTATTGGATGAAAACGGAGAACCCGCCGACTATGTCTTCCTCGAAATTAACGATGCCTTCGAGAAGGTGACCGGACTGAAAAGAGAAAGCATTGTTGGAAGCCGGGTGACACAGGTCATCCCCGGCATAAAAAACGACCCTGCCGGATGGATTGACATTTACGGGAAAGTCGCCCTCACCGGCGAGGCGGTCAAATTTGACAATTATTCGGCAGCCCTCGGCAGATGGTATACCGTCTCCGCGTACAGCCCGGCGAGGGGCTATTTCGCAACCGTGTTCGACGACATCACCGAGCGCAAGAGGGCCGAAGAGGCGCTGCGCGAAAGTCAGGAGGACCTTAACCGCGCTCAGGCAGTTGCCCGGACAGGAAGCTGGAGACTGAATGTTCAGCGCAATGAATTGCTCTGGTCCGAAGAGAATTGGCGGATATTCGGAGTCCATAGGGGAACACCCCTGACTTACGACACGTTTCTCTCATTCGTTCACCCCGACGACCGGGAGTACGTTGACCGGAAGTGGATGGCGGCCCTTCGCGGCGAACACTACGATATCGAGCACCGTATCATCGTGGACGGCGGTATCAAGTGGGTGCACGAGCAGGCCGTGCTGGAATTCGACAAGCAGGGCATGCTGCTCGGCGGCTTCGGAACTACACAGGATATCACCGAACGCAAGCAGATGCAACAGGCTCTGGAGATGGCATACGACGAACTTGAGATAAAGGTGCGGCAACGGACTGCTGAACTGACGAAGGCCTACGAGCTTCTTGAAAAGATGTTCGCGAACATCCATATTCTTGCCGCCTACATGGACAGAGATTTTAACTTTATACGGGTCAATAAGGCATATGCCGATGCATACGGACGCGACCCGGAGTTCTATGTCGGCAAAAACCACTTTGCCCTCTTTCCGAATGAAGAGAACGAGGCCGTATTCCGAAAGGTAGTGGAGACGGGCGAGACATACATTGTTTACGAAAAACCTTTTACGTATGCCGGGCACCCCGAACGCGGGGTCACCTACTGGGACTGGAGCCTCATGCCGGTTAAGGACGCTGACGGCACAGTCGACGGCATCATACTCAGCCTGCTCAATGTCACGGAGCAGAAGAGAGCGCAGGACGCCTTACTGGACTACTCATTATACACCCGGAATCTCATCGAAGCGAATCTCGACCCGCTCGTTACGATCAGCGTTGACGGAAAGATAACAGATGTCAATCAGGCCACGGAGGTTGTGACGGGCTTCTCACGCAACGACCTTATCGGAAGCAATTTTTCGGATTATTTCACCGAGCCTGAGAGGGCTGAGGAAGTCTATCGGAAAGTGTTCCGGGACGGACTTGTCAGGGATTATCCCCTTGTCATCCGCCACGTCTCCGGCAAAGTCATAGATGTGCTGTATAATGCCAGTGTTTACAGGAATAAAGCCGGTGAGGTTCAGGGTGTGTTTGCTGCCGCCCGCGACGTCACCGAGAGCAAAGAGGCGGAAGACGCTCTCAGGGCCGAACGGCTGCGCCTCTTTTCCGTTATGGAGCATCTTCCGGCTTATGTATGCCTGCTTAAACCGGACTATACCTTTGCCTACGTCAACCAGGAGTTCCGGAACCTGTTCGGGGACCCCGGCAATAAGCGCTGTTACGAATACCTGTTCGACCTGCAAAACCCCTGCGATAAGTGTGAAACGTTCAGGATATTTACAGAGCATCTGGCCTCCCACCAGTGGGAATGGACCGGTCCGGACGGGAAAACCTATGCCGTCTACGACTACCCCTTCACAGATATCGACGGCTCTCCCCTGGTCCTTGAGCTGGGCATGGACATTTCTCGACGCAAAGCGGCAGAGGATGCATTACGCAAATCATCGGAAGAGTTCGAGGATCTTTACAACAATGCACCCTGCGGGTACCACTCACTGGACAAAAACGGCATGTTCGTAAGAATAAACGATACCGAACTCCGGTGGCTCGGGTACTCGCGGGACGAAATCATTGGAAAAAAGAAATTTTCTGATATTATCACGGCAGAGAGCCTGAAAACTTTCGAGAAGAATTTCCGGATTTTTAAGGCACGGGGGTCTGTGCTTGATCTTGAGTTCAAGATGATCCGTAAAGATGGTACGATTCTGCCGGTGCTCCTAAGCTCCACTGCTGTTAAAGACAGAGACGGGACTTTCTTAATGAGCCGGTCGAATGTTTACGACATTACTGAGCGAAAAGAAGCTGAGAACCGGGATCATCTTATCACGCATCTGCTCGAACTCTTTGCAAAGAAAACGTCAAGAAAAGAGTATCTCGATTCGGTTGTCAGGCTGCTTCATGACTGGACCGGCTGCGGGAATGCCGGCATCAGGGTTGTCAATGAAAACAGACAAATTCCCTATGATACGTACATAGGTTTCACCCCGGAGTTTATGGATAAAGAGAACCTGCTCTCTCTCGACTCCGATGCCTGTGCATGCATCAGGGTCGTAACCGGAAAACTCGAGCCGCAGGACGCTTCAGCCGTAACTCCGGGAGGCTCTTTCGTGCTTAATAACTCATTCCAATTCCTGGATAAGCTTACCGATAAAGAACGGTTGCGGTTCCGCGGCAATTGCATACGAAGCGGGTATGCTTCCATTGCCGTAGTCCCCATTCGCTATCTGGAACGGCCGCTGGGCGCCATTCACCTGACCGATAAAAGAGAGGGGATGTTGCCTCTGAACAGCATACAGTTCATCGAGTCCATGGTAGCGCCCCTCATTGGAGAGGCCATAAATAAATTTTCCGCCGAAGAAGAACTGGCAATATACCGCGACCACCTTGAGATACTGGTAAAAGAACGTACCGCGCAGCTCCACACCGCCAACGAAGAACTCGGGAAAGAGATCGAGATACGCAGGAACATTGAGCGCGAACTAAGACAGTCGACGGAAGAATTGAAGCGCTCCAATACGGACCTGCAGCAGTTTGCCTATGCAGCCTCACATGACCTGCAGGAACCGCTGCGGGTGGTAGCCGGCTTTGTGAAACTGCTGGAGAAGCGATATAAATCCAAACTTGACGAAAAGGCCGACGAGTTCATTCAGCACAGTGTTGACGGCGTCAAGCGGATGCAGACGCTCATTAAAGACCTGCTGGCATTTTCACAGGTCGGGACAAAGGGTAAAGCTTTCAAGCCTGTCAACTGTTCGGTTGTCCTCGAAGAGGCGCTCTCGAACCTGCGCGCAGCCATTGAAGAGGCCGGAGTCGAAATAACCTACGACCTCCTGCCTACAGTGATGGCCGACTCCTCCCATTTGGGCAGGCTGTTCCAGAACCTGATAGGGAATGCCATCAAGTTCCGCGGCAGTGAGCCGCTGAAGATTCATATTGCGGCTCAGCAGAAGGGCAATGATTGGGTATTCTCTGTTCAGGACAACGGCATCGGCATGGACACAAGACATTCAGAACGCATCTTTGTCATCTTCCAGCGCCTGCATACAAGGGAGGAGTACGAAGGCACCGGCATCGGCCTTGCCATCTGCAAAAAAATAGTGGAACGGCACGGCGGCCGCATCTGGGTGGAATCGGAGTCAGGAAAGGGATCAACCTTTTATTTCACGATTCCGGTGATGAAGTGAAGGTAAAGGCACAGGTAAAAGATACCGCCATTTCTTGATCAAGGCTTTCTTAACTTCCTTTCATGAGACCATCAATGCTATATTAAATCTCTATGGATGAGATTGATAATTTGAGGAGGTTATTGCATTGGTAAGGGACATCATCAACAAATCATCTGACGGAACAGCGCTCACGAAAGAAGAGATTGCTTCATTATTCAGAGTTCCTCTCTTTTCCGAAGAATCGGCAATGGTTATCGCAGCATCCCGTAAGAAAAGTGAAGCAGCAGGCAGAGGGCTTGCCGAGGTCCATGCACAGGTGGGACTGAATATAGCTCCATGCCCCAAAAACTGCGCCTTCTGCGCCTTCGCAGCGAGGAATAAGGTCTTCAGGGAAAAGGTGGAAATTTCTGTCGATGAAGCTGTTCAGAAAGCGCAACAGTTCGAGACTGACGGGGCAAACGCCGTATTTGTCATGAGCACCGCAGATTATCCATTCGAAAAATTTGCAGATGTCTCACAGGAAATCAGGAAGTCGCTTCGTCCTGAAACAATACTTGTTGCAAATGTGGGAGATTTTTCGAAAGAACAGGCTAAAAAGTTAAAAGACACCGGATTTTCCGGCGTCTATCACGCTGTTCGCCTGGGTGAAGGAAGAGATACTACCATCCCGGTTGAAACAAGGCTGCAAACATTCAGGAATGCCGGAGAGGCCGGATTATTATTAGGAACCTGTGTCGAGCCGGTCGGAAATGAGCACAGCATTGAGGAACTGGTTGAAAAAACAATCATCACCCGTGACGCAAAGCCGGTATACAGTGGATCGGCAAGAAGAATACCCATACCGGATACCATATTGGCGGAACACGGCATTGTCAGCGAAGCGAAAATGGCCCATATCCTCGCTGTTGTGAGGCTGGCCCTGGGTTATGATATTCCCGGGAACTGCACTCACGAGCCGAATGTCATCGGCGCTGCAGCAGGAGCAAATCTTCTATGGGCGGAAGCCGGCTCCAATCCCCGTGATACTGATGCGGAAACAGAAGGCAAGCGCGGGATGACGGTGAAAGACTGCATAAGGGTTTTAGAGGAAGCCGAATGGAAGGTTCTGAAAGGGCCGTCAAAATTTTATGGAGCATAGTGAAAAAGCAGCAGGACTTTGGTTGCTTCGCGGGACTGAGAATCCATATATTTTTTACATACTCTTAAAATAGCAAAGGGCTATTTTTCTCTGGAATATGGCCATGCATTGATACCGCCCTCCATGACTTTTACATTTTCCCAGCCGTGACTTTCAAGTATACGGGCTGCTTCATAGCCCCTGAGCGCTATTTTACAGAAACAGATTATTTCCTTTTTCCTGTCGACGGGAATTTCACTCAAACGTCTCCTGAGAGCATCGACGGGAATCAATGTTTCACCGATACCGAGGCGCATTTCTTCATATTCATCATCATCCCGCACATCGAGAAAAAAGACATTATCATTCTTATCGAACTTCTTCCTGACATCAGATGCAGAGATTCCATGCATCAGCCCTGAGAGTTTGTTTTGCATTACGTGGGCCGTACAAATTGTGTGGTCAATTGCCAGGGAGAAGGGCGGGGCATACGGAAGATCGGCATTGGCGACATCGTCAACTGTCAGATTACCCTTAATCGCCATTGCCCACTGGGCAATCTGCTTGCTTACATCACC
>DCVG01000079.1 GCA_002328665.1 Nitrospiraceae bacterium UBA2194 | reverse complement strand
ATGTGCTTTTTTTAGGAAGGATTCCGATTGACCCGCGAATAGTCGAACAGAGCGACAGCGGAAAACCTTTCATCCAATATTTTTACAGGACAGAAACAGCAGGAGCATTTGAATCCGTCATTGGTCCTCTTTTACACCTGAATATGGATAAGGAGAGAAAATAAAGTGCCGATCTATGAATATATCTGTGATGACTGCGGCAGGCAATTCGAGCTTAACCAGTCGATGCGCGATCTTCCGGCAGAAATATGTACTGAATGCAACGGAAAAGTGCGGAGGATTATATCGGGGGGAAGCGGCTTTATTTTAAAGAGTGCCGGTTCCGAACCTGCTCTTAAGCCGCGCTGCGGGAAGAGCGAAACTTGCTGTGGCAGCAAAACACCATGTGAGACCCCTTCCTGTGAATCTCAGTAACAGGAGGGGAGAGTTTAAGTTATGGAAGAGGACGGAAAGAAGGTTGCATCATACCCGACACTGCTGAATGTGGTCCCCTTTTTTCTGAAAGACAGCGTTGCGGTTCTATCAGGAAGTGCTCCAATTTTTTTATAAGACCGTGAAAATCGAAGAATGCCAAATTTATGAGATCGTCAAAAAAAGTCTTCCGATAGGATTTACTCTGGTTGACGAAGAGGGGATGATTGTCGATTTCAATCCGCAGGCCGAAGTCATTACCGGATACCTGAAAAGTGAAGTGGTTGGCCAATCTCATATTGAGATCCTTCATGGAACGTCTGACAGAGAAGCATGTCCGCTGTTTCGATACGCCATTCAGAAAAAACAGCAGACGGCGGCGGTTGAGACAAACATAAAGCAAAAAAGCGGTGAGCTTATTACGATAGTCGCTTCGATATCGCCGCTTTTCGATGAAAATCAGAATTTCATCGGAGGAGTCGAACTGTTCAGGGACATTACAGGAATCAAGAAACTTGAAAGAGAACGGAAAAACATCCTACCCATGTTCGCCCATGATATGAAACACCCTGTGATTACTGCCGGCGGGTTTTTATCGCGGTTGCTCTCAGGCAAGGCAGGCCCTGTTACAGAGCCTCAGGCAGGTTACCTGAACATCATAAAGGATGAACTGCAGAAAGTGGAGGAGTTGATAAGCGATTTTCTCGAATTTTCCAGGTTTGAAGCAACGGAATACAGACCGTTAAGGAGTGCCTTTAATATAGAGGACGCCATACGACATCAAATGGAAATAACGAGATCGGATGCGGAAAAAAAGAACATACAAATCTCTTTTGATTATCCGGAGACCCTGATTCCTGTGATAAGCGCTGACGGAACAATGATAGAACGTGTTATTGCAAATCTGCTTGATAATGCAGTGAAGTACTCGCCACAGGATACGAATATATCGCTGAAACTGAAGGACTGGAATCTGGAAGTGCTGGTCCAGATAACTGATTCGGGTATTGGCATCTCTGATGAGCATCTCCCTTATATTTTTGATGCTTTTTATCGTGTAAGCAGAGATGCTATGGGCTCAGGACTCGGGCTTTCCATAGCAAAAGCGATTATAGAGGCGCATGGCGGAAAAATATGGGTAAAGAGCATACCGGGAGAGGGAAGTACATTCAGTTTTACTCTGCCGAAAGGCGGGGAATGATGGTTCTGTTATTAATAACATTATCTGCAAGGAAAAGGTTTGGCGCAGGATTAATCGCCCGCACAAAACCCTTTCATTCTCCGAAATTTTGGATGGAATGCTAACATTTTCAAGTCATTACAGTGGAAAGTTGACCACAGAGACGATGTTCGTAAAAAACGTCAATGACGATGCTGATCATATGGAAGAGGTGGCCGAATTTCTGGCACAAATAAAACCCCTGGAATCCTATCTTACTGTTCCTATAAGGCCTCCGGCAGAAAACCGGGAAATAATTACAATTTAAAAATCATGCCGAAGACTGAGCCGTTCGAAAAATATGCGGGACAATATGAAGACTGGTTTGAGAAGAACAGATTTGCCTATGAGTCTGAGCTCAGGGCGATCAGGGCTCAAATTCCGGAAAGCGGAGATTGTATTGAGATCGGTGTCGGAAGCGGGAGATTTGCATCACCGTTGGGGATTAAGCTTGGTGTTGAGCCGTCGAAGAAGATGAGAGAGATTGCGGAACAGCGTGGGATAAAGGCTCTCGACGGTGTGGCTGAAGCACTTCCTTTTAATGATTCCGTATTTTATTGTGCCTTAATGGTAACCACAATCTGCTTTTTAGATAATATTGAAGGCGCCTTTAAGGAAGCATACAGGGTGCTAAAGTCCGGCGGTTTCCTGATAATCGGATTTGTCGATAGAGACAGCGTGATCGGGAGACAGTATCAACGGCAAAAAGAAAAGAGTGTTTTTTATCGGATTGCCACTTTTTATTCCGTGGATGAGGTTATTGTGTATCTCCGGAAGGCGGGCTTCAGGGACTTCCATTTTTCCCAGACTATTTTCCATTCTCTTTCAGAGATGGAGTGTATCGAGCCTGTCAAGGAAGGCTATGGCGAAGGTTCCTTTGTTGTAATAAAAGCGATGAAAGACTGAACTTATAGGCAAAAGGCCGCTTCTCTGAAGCTAATGGAGGATTCTCTTCCGGGAGCTGACGCAGTATCCCTGCCGCAGGGCTGGCAGGGATATTGAACCCTTTCACCCTTACTTTTCAAATAATCGCAGCTTGAGTTCATTGTGATATTGCACTCTATATTTGCAATCAATTGCAAATATGCATTATTAGATTTGTAGACTGCCATTTTCTTTATTTGCTAATGTTTTGATTAATCTGCATATTTTCAACTCCTCCACGCTGGTATCGTTTTTGCAATTATGTCCTGCATGGATGGTGTAGAAGATGTCATGAAAATCGCCATACCCGTATTCGAAAACAGGATTTCTCCCCGGTTTGATTGTGCTCCGGGTTTAAGATTATGCGAGATAGAAGGAGACAAGATAACAGGCATCAAGGAGATCTCCTGTGAGGGCTGGAACGGCAATGAAAGAGTTTCTCAGTTGAAGTACTTTGGAGTTGATACTCTGATCTGCGGCGGCCTTCCGGATTATCTGCTTGGCATCCTGACGAATAACAGGATTAAGGTTATTCCCTGGGTGGCGGGCGATGCGAACGAGGTATTAACCCTTTTTCTTCGAGGGCAGTTGAATTCGGGTATGGTCATCTGTCCGGGAAGGAAAAGACGCCGTTGCAAGAGAGGAATAAAGATTCAGCAGTAAATTTTTTTGGCAAAAAAGAGGCCAAAGTCAAATCTGTCAATAGAGCAGGATCGGGACGCATGCTTACTAAGAGAAGAGATATGGTTTTCATTAACAATGAAAGGAGGTGAGAGAAAAATGCCATTTGGAGACAGGACAGGTCCTCAGGGCTTCGGACCGAGGACAGGAAGAGGCGCAGGATATTGTGCCGGCTTTGGAATGCCCGGTTCTATGAGCACTGTGCCTGGTGGAGCGGGATTTGGTTTCGGTCATGGTGGCGGCCTCGGATGGTTTGGTAGAGGCCGCGGATGTCGGAACTCGTACCGTGCAACCGGTCTTCCTGGATGGCCAAGAGCAGGGTACGGATATCCTTATGCACCATCATTTACCGCAAAAGAGGAGACAGACTTCCTCAGGAATCAGGCAGAATTTCTGAGCAAGCAACTCGAAGAAATACAGAACCGGATCAGCAGTTTGGAGAAGGCTGAAGCACAGGAAAACTGATAAGCAATCTCAGGATGTCATTGCGATCCCGATTCTCCCTCCTTTCTTAAGAGCAGATATTTTCAATATTCTGCCTGAGAGCGGATCGCAATGACCTTTTTAAGAAACTATAGTGGAGGTGAAATAGGGTGAGAGTTGCAATATCTACAGATGGTAAATTGGTATCGGAACATTTTGGAAGATGTCCGTCTTTTACTGTAGTCGATATTGAAGACGGAAGGGTTACGAGTACTAAAGTTTTAGAAAATCCGGGACACCAGCCAGGGGCTATCCCCCAATTTTTACATCAAAAGGGAGTCAACTGTATCGTGGCTGGTGGCATGGGGATGCGTGCAAGAGGTTTTTTTGATGAAGCAGGCATTCAGGCGATTGTGGGTGTTACAGGAAGGATTCACGATGTAATACGGGCATTGCAGAATGGGACGTTGGAAGGCGGTGACAGTCTCTGCAAGCCAGGCGCGGGCAAGGGATACGGGGTGGACAAATCAGTGTGTGACCATCCACACGACTCCGAGAAAAAGCATACATGTAAA
>DCVG01000072.1 GCA_002328665.1 Nitrospiraceae bacterium UBA2194 | reverse complement strand
CCATGCATATTTTAATTTCCCTGCTTTGATAATGACTATCGTTCCGACGCCGAATGCAATGGCTGAGAGCAGCTGGTTTGCCACCCCGAACATCGGCCAGATAGTCGAGATATTTCCTGAATAGATGAGATAACTCCAGGCGCTGACGACGAGAAGGCTTGCGATGATATTGCCAGGCAGCCATGCTGTCTTTGCCAGCGGCCTGTACACCCTGCTGCCGAGTTCCTGCAGGAGAGAACTCACTTACCCGTTCTACGGGAAAGCCGAGCGCCGCGATTGCATCAAAGTGGAGTTTGGTGTTTATCGCAAAATAGTCGCCGGGTATCAGAATGGTTGCAGCGATAAGGGCCATGACCGCTACAAAACCCTCAACAAGCATGGCGCCGAAGCCTATGAGAGGGATATCTTTTTCGCTCATTATCATTTTGGGGGTAGTGCCGGAAGATATAAGGGAGTGGAAACCGGATATGGAGCCGCATGCTATGGTGATGAACATGAACGGAGAATCTGTAAGTAATCACATAAAAGCATCCTGCTGCAACGACAAGCCAGAGCGCATTTATCTTTTCGGAAGGGTTCACAAGTCCGGCAATGACCGAGAGGGCGAATGCGGCGACAAGCGAGATTATTATCCAGAGGGCCTTCTTAAACATAATTTCCGAATAATTTTACCACGGGCCATGCATTATTACAGAAGTCTCGTCAGGCATTCTGCAGACAAAAAATCCGAGTCAAAATCATCGCAGGAGCGGGACATTTTCTCATAATGTTTTATTGTACCAGACTTCAGGGCAGATACTCCGGCAATTGACAAAGCCGTCGTATACTTACGAGTATCTGAGAAATCTCGGTCACGATTTGCTAAGCATAAGAGACTCCGGACTTTCCGGAATATCCGATGATAAAGTGTATCAGCGGGCCAACCTTATGAAGTTTTCCCAGTAAAACAATAGTTCTCTTGTTGCTATCAGATCGCCGACGCAGTACCGTGCAATATCGAGGAATCTGCCGTTACGGAAAAGGTCTCTTACCTCATAGCCTGTAATGCCGTCTTCCTTGGGGCTCTTGATTCCGAAGGTCCTGCACCACATGTCAAGGCTGAATTTCCTGCGCGAGGCCCCGAAAAAAGAGAGTTGATCGAGCAGGTCTATATGGGTGTCGTTATATCTGTTCGGCATGAGGTCCCTGGAGGGCTTCAGCTTATGGACTGCGGAACGCACGAGAATGAACGGACAATCGAAACTCCTTCCGTTGAATGTGATGAATTTATCACAGCTTTTCATGACATTCCAGAATTTCCCGATGATCTCTTTTTCCGTCCCGGTTTCATACAGTATATTGTCTTCCTCAAACGGCAGGAGAGGATCGCCTGTTGTCTGAAAGAATACATGTCCCTTCATGGTATCGGGGTCAAGCATTCCTATGGTGACTATTTCCGCAGTAAGGGGATAAAAAGAGAGGCGGTCTTTTACTTCCGCTTTCTCGTCTTCCGTCTCCGCGTAGCGCAAAAGATACTCCTGAGACGCCTTATCGAGAGTGCCGAAGTCCTTTCCGACGGTTTCGATATCAAACAGTATTCGCGGCATTACAGATCAGCCCTTTAGGATGCCTTCGGCAGTTCTTTAAATATCTTCCATGTTTTCAGAAGGTCTATAGCCCTCTGAAGCTGGATATCATCTTTTTCTTCCACTTCCAGCGGTACAACCTCTTCAGGCTCTGATGGTTTGTCCTCGGTCTCCTCTTCCCCGTTCTTAAGATGCCTTTCAAGGTCCTTTTCCCTGATGGCGGCGTGACCCTTTTCTCCGTCTTTGACTTCAGGTTTAACGACGATATCCGGAGTGATACCGGTTGTCTGTATGGAGACGCCCTTCGGGGTGTAGTAACGTGCTGTTGTGAGTCGCAATGCCGAGTTGTCGCTGAGCGGTATGACGGACTGCACAGACCCTTTGCCGAAGGTCTGTGTGCCGATGATTACAGCCCTGTTCCAGTCTTTCAGAGCACCGGCGACTATTTCGGATGCACTCGCACTGCCCTGATTTACAAGGACTACCATCGGGACGATGCTGATGGCACTGTTATTCTTGCTCTTGTACTCGACTTTTTCGCCCTTTTTGTCCCTGATAAAAACGACAAGTTTGCCCTGCGGGAGGAACTGGCTTGACACGTCCACTGCGCTGTTCAGCAGTCCGCCGGGATTGTTCCTCAGGTCGAGTACGATGGAGCTGATATTCTCCTTCATGAGCGTTTCAACATTATCACTGAGATCGGACGCCGTCTGCTCCTGGAACTGGTTTATCTTTATATACCCCACGCCGTCTTCAAGCAGCTTTGATCTTACACTCTTTACCTTGATTATCTCACGGACTATGACAAAATCTTTCGTTTCTTTCCATCCCTCCCTGATTATGGTTATTTTGACCGAAGTAGAAGGGGCTCCCCTCATTTTGCTGACAGCGTCGTGAAGGCTCATATCCTTTGTAAACTCTTTATTGATCTTTATTATCTTGTCGCCCGCCTTTATGCCGGCTTTATACGCAGGAGTATCCTCTATGGGAGCTATAACCGTCAGCATCCCGTCTTTTATACCGATCTGGATCCCGAGACCTCCGAACTCTCCCCGGGTGTCGACCTGCATTTCCTTGTACTGTTCAGGAGTCATAAAAGCGGAATGGGGATCAAGGGAAGCAAGCATCCCTTTGACTGCACCGTATACCAGGTCCCTCGGTTTGACATCCTCAACGTAATTTTTCCTTACGAGCGACAAAGCTTCACTGAAAACCTTCAGTTCCTCGTATCCTTCAACTTCAGCACCAATAGCATTTATCGTCCATCTGCCGACAAAAATACCTGCTGACGCGACAGCAAGGATGAGAAAAACAATCAGAATTATCTTTTTGCGAGTCATCTTTCCCGTCATTCGTTTCTCCTCCAAAAATGTTATCTCTTCTGCAGCCACTGCATCGGATCGAGAGGCTTGCCTTTAAACCGAAGTTCAAAATACAGACCCGGAGAGTCGATGATGCCGGAACTCCCGACCCGTCCGACTACCTGCTTACCTTTTATTATATCTCCAACCCTCGTAAAAATCTCGGACAGGCTTCCGTAGAGCGTGTGGTAGCCGTCACCGTGGTTTACGATAACAAGCTGGCCGTATCCCTTGAACCACTCCGCGAAGACGACCTTGCCGGCATGCACCGCCTTTGCCGTGGCATCTGCATCTGACCGGATATAGGTGCCGCTTCTGAAGATCGGGGTGTTGAACTGGGGGTCTTTCTGTGTGCCGTACCGGATTGCGATCTTGCCGTCAACAGGCCATGGAAGCCTGCCTTTCAGGCTTGAGAAGGTTCCTGTAGAGAAGGTCTCCTCCTTTTCCTTCTGTGCCCTCTCGGATTCACGGATAATCTCCAGCAGTTTCCGGGAGGATTCCTCCATCTCCCTCAACATCCTCGCATTAGCGCTTTTTTCCTTTTTAACAGAGGCGAGCAGCTGCTCTCTTTGCGACTTTTTTTCCGCAAGAGCGTTTTCTTCTCTCTGGACCTTCTCCCGGTTCACTATAAGCTGTTTCTTCAGGGAATTGAGCTGCTTCTCTTTTTCAATGAGGCCCTCCAGGCTGCCTTTATAGGTTTTTAATAAGCCGTGTTCATATGCAGCGATTAACTGGAGATATTTCCCCGCCCTCATCATATGGGAAATATCGTCGGCGCTCAGAAAAAGCATTACTATGTCCGTATTCCTTCCGCCTTTATGTATCACCCTGAGTTTCCTCTTTATCCACTCCCTGAGTTTTTCTATGGCGCTTCTGTTCTGAGAAATTTCACTCTCCACCCTGGCTATCTTCGACTCTGTTGCCGCAAGGCTGCTCCTGTATTTTCTGAGATCTTCTTCAAGTTTTTTTAACTGCTTATTTGTATTTTCGATATCCGTAAGAATTGAAGATTCGCGCCTTTTTGCCGCCTTGAGTTTTTCTTTCTGTGTCTTTATCTCCTTCTGGATCTTTTTGTATTCCTCGTGAGGGCTTGCAGCGTGACAAAGCGAATCGGGGAAAACAGAGCAGAAGGCGAAAAGTATAACGCAGATTGAACAGAGCAATGCGTGACGGGCAAAGAATTCAATCTCAGCACAGTGCCATATGTTCTTGACTCTCCGCGACATGCTTTTCGTATTTTGGTTAATACCTGATTCTCCCGATGGCTATCGCAGCGCCGGTTATGCCGATGGAGAGCCCGGCCAGCGGGAGGCAGAAAGAAAGACGGACCGGGAAGACTATTGCATGAAAGATGGGGAACGCAACGCTTAACTTGAGTATAATCAGATAGTACAGCGTGAGCACCCCCGCCAGACTCAGGAGTCCTCCTGAAAGTCCGATCAAAGCGCCTTCTATGAAGAACGGCGCCCTGATGAAGCTTTTTGTGGCGCCGAGAAGTTTGTAGGTTTCGATCTCTTTTTCCCGGCGGTAAAACAGTATTTTCACTGTCGTATAACAGACAAAGAGCATACCTACCGATATAATTATGACTAATATAATGCCCACTGTCTCCACGCCGAACCTGAGAGAATATATCGAGGAGAGGAACTTTTCGCCGTAGACTATTTCATCCACTCCGTTTATTTTTTTCAGATGATCACTGAGCTTTCTTACAGTCTCGGGACTGACCGTCTCGCTTTTGAGTCTGATCTCTATCGAATCGGGCAGGGGATTTTCACCGAGCCCTTCAAGGACATATGCAGTATCCTTAAGAGTATCCCTGAGCTCCTTCAACGCCTCATCTTTCGGTATATACTTTATTTTCTCGACGGCATATTCTTTTTTTGCGCCGGCAATGATGCCCTCGACGTCCTCCTTCGGGAGATTATCCCGGAGGTAGAGCATTACCGAAAACTTCTCCGGAAGTTTTTTTGTTGCGATATTGACGTTGTAAACAGAGAGCAGCGTGACA
>DCVG01000086.1 GCA_002328665.1 Nitrospiraceae bacterium UBA2194 | reverse complement strand
GCATAATAATATGAAATCAAAACTTGCAATTGCTATTACCCTCTGGGGCTGGCTTCTCTTCGTGGTCTGGTTGTCCTATGATTATGCTGAATACCAGAACCGCTGGATCATTCATATTTTCAATCCGACATATAGTTATGAGGTTCACAGCTTTCACATCCTGATTTTTCTGGTGCCGTTCATTTACACATCACTGGGATATCTTGTTAACGAAAGAGAGAAGTTGCTGCTGAAGATTAAGGAATCTGAAAAAATGTATCGTACACTCTCGCTGTATGACGAACTTACAGGCCTCTATAACCTGAGAGGGTTTTATATTTTGGCAGAACAACAATTAAAGAAAGCTCTTCGTTCAAAAAGCAGGATGCTTCTTTTATTTGTCGATGTGGACAAACTGAAATGGATTAATGACAATTTCGGTCATCAGGAAGGGAATACATCATTAATTGATACGGCAATTATTCTTAAAAAGCAGATTCGCGAGTCGGACATATTAGCCCGTATCGGTGGGGATGAATTTGTGGCTCTTATTGATAAAACAGCTGATGATCTTCAGGAAATACTTGCTAAGCGTTTGGAAGAAAATATTCGTATTTATAATTCAAAAAGGACCCGCGATTTCAAGCTTTCCTTAAGCATCGGTTTTGCATACTATGACCCTGCAACTCCCTCTTCTATAAAAGAACTGCTCGATCATGCAGACAAAGTCATGTACGAGCGAAAAGAAAAAGAAGAATCGTGAATCAAGTTTATCTTGAAACCTGTTTCAAAAATTGAATATCTTTCCTGATTCTTTTCCCGGAGTCGTTGTGTCGGAAATAACTTGCTCTTAATTTCCGATTTGTGCAAAATAGTACAGTTTTTAACACCTCCCCGTAGTAAGAAAAGATGAAAAAACTTACCTATAAGAAGGCAGGTGTTGATATTGACGAAGGAGAGAGGTTCGTACGACTTATCTCTCCCATGGTCAAGACGACCTTCAGGCCCGAGGTACTCACCGGTATCGGCTCATTCGGCGCCCTTTTTAAAATCGATCTGGAAAAATACAAAAACCCTGTTCTCGTAAGCGGGACGGACGGCGTCGGCACGAAACTGAAAGTCGCTTTTATGCTCGACAGGCATGATACCGTAGGGATAGATCTCGTTGCCATGTGTGTGAACGATATCCTTACAAGCGGCGCAGAACCGTTATTCTTCCTCGATTATTTTGCAACCGGGAAACTCAGGCCGGAAAAGGCTGCCGGGGTGATAAAGGGTATCGTGAAAGGCTGCAAGGAGGCCGGCTGTTCCCTTATCGGCGGTGAAACCGCAGAGATGCCGGGATTTTATTCGGGGAGCGAATATGACCTTTCCGGGTTTGCCGTGGGCATTGCGGATTATGGAAAAATCATTGACGGCTCGAAGATCAGGCAAGGCGATATCATTATGGGGATCTCATCGAACGGACTCCACAGCAACGGCTACTCGCTTGTCAGAAAAGTTTTTTTTGACGGGAAGAAGATGGACATCGATACCTATATTCCTGAAATCGGCGCTACACTCGGGAAAGAGCTCCTGAAGCCTACAAGAATATACGTAAAGGCTTTCACCGCTTTAAAAGACAAGATAAGGGTTAAAGGTATGGCTCATATCACAGGCGGGGGCATCCCCGGAAACCTGCCCAGAATATTGCCGAAAGGCATCAGTGCGCATATCGAAACAGGTTCGTGGCCCGTGCCGGAGATATTCGGCATTATCGCTAAAGCGGGCAGGGTTCCGGATGACGATATGAAGAGAACATTCAATATGGGAATAGGGTATGTTATGGTAGTGGCCAAAACAAAGACCGGCGAGGCGTTAGTGTTATTGCGTAAATCAGGATACGATGCTTACATAATCGGTAAAATCGTGAAAGGAGGCAAAGGTGTTCGATATTCATAAAATAAAAAGGATATTCAGGAAGGCATTTACTCCTGTAACGATCATGTTTGTTCCCCACAGCAAGACCAGACCCATTAATTTCAGAGTCCCGTTTATCGGGATTTTCACTTCTCTTATATTGTGTTGCTTAGGTATTATTTATTTTTTTTCGATTGCGGTGGATACATTCGAATATTACGACATGAAGGAAAAGGTGAACTATTACTCTCAGGAGTTCACAGAGCTGAATGCGACGATATCAGCCCTCAAAAAGGCTGAAAACGAGTTCAGAAGGCTTTTTTCCCTTGGGTCTAAAGAGAAAGTCCTTGAAAATGTAGATACGTCCGACAGCGGGTCAATAGATCTGGAAAACTTAAAGCAAGAGATTATGATAACTATAGAAAGTGTTGGAGAAATAAGAGAATATTTAAAAATTGAAAGGGACGTCTACGTTGCCACTCCTAAGGGGTTTCCTGTCAGAGGCGATATTTCTTCGCCATATGGACGCAGGGAGCACCCGAGGAGCGGCATGGAAAATTTTCATTCAGGCATCGACATTTCAGCCACACCCGGAAATCCTGTGAAAGCAACGGCTGACGGCATTGTGAGCTTTTCGGGTTGGAGCGGCGGCAGTGGAAACCTCGTGGTGCTGGAACACGGCCACGGCTTTTCGACATTCTACGCCCACAACAGGAAGCTCAACGTTAAGGTCGGGCAGAAGGTTAAAAGAGGCGATGTAATCAGCTATGCAGGCTCTACGGGAAATTCAACCGGTCCCCATGTCCATTACGAGATATGGAAGGACGGGAAACCTGTTAACCCCAAGAATTATCTGAAAGGGAGGGCATAAATGTTTTTCAGGAATACGGAGAAGCTCGAATCGCTCATAGGCGCCAGTTCAAGCGTTAGCGGGAATATTAATACAAAGGGAACATTGAGGGTCGACGGACACATGGAAGGCAATGTGAATGCGGACTGGGTCATCATCGGCGAAAAGGCGTCCCTCAAGGGTGATATTACCGCAAGGGGTATTATTGTCGGCGGCAAAATCGAGGGCAGCCTCAAGGCCAAAGAGATTGTCGAAATAAAGTCCAAGGGTCAGGTGTATGGGGACATTCATACCGGCAAACTGACGGTTATCGAAGGCGGGCTATTCGACGGCAGGTCCGCCATGACAAAAGAGGAATCAAAGATAGTCGAGTTCCAGACGAAGAGC
>DCVG01000031.1:19569-33099 GCA_002328665.1 Nitrospiraceae bacterium UBA2194 | reverse complement strand
GATATATAATTAGTAAATCCAACAATATATAATCGACACATTATAAGGACTGATGAATACCGTTTGAAGGCTGCATGCTCAGCGTCAAATCTCTCAGAAATAGCCTCCCAACCTCTCGATGCTTTTAAGAACATCTTCCGGTGTGTGTCCCTCGATCGTATAAATCAATTCCCTATCCTTAAGAACCGAAAACAATGTAGTAAAGTCGAACGTGCCCCTGCCGATCGCGAGATGATCATCGGATGTTTTATTGTTGTCGTGAAGGTGCAGTTCGTGGATATACGGCCTTAACTGTTCGAGCCACCCGACCAATGGAACCTTCGAAAACAGATTGAAATGCCCAGTATCAAAGCATATGCCGAAATAATCCGATCCAATCTCATCCATAAGGAGCCTGAGATTGGAGGGTTCGTCCTCAAAGATGTTTTCTATCGCTATCTTCAGTCCCGTATCGCGTGCCCTGCGTGACAGCGGCTCCCATGTCTCCATGCTTTTTTCGAGCCAGACATCGGTCTTCAGCGCATATTTCCATTTTTCATACCCTGAATGAAAAACTATCGACTTCGGCTCCATGATCTCCGCTATATCCAGGATATGCGAAAACCTGCCGACGGTGACCGCCCTCACCTTCTCGTCAACGGCTCCGGGTGAGAGGTCCATAAACGGAGCATGGATCGTAAATGATGGGGTATAGGCAAACTTCTCCTTCAGTTCCATGATGTCCGAATTTCCAAGGCGGTCAAGGCAGCGGGACGAGAAGTAGACTTCGAGATCAAGGCGGTGTTCTTCTATGAAATGGCGGTAATCCTCTATCCTGTCGAAAGGGACATGGACGTGAGGGCCTTGCATCAATTCCTGGAAACGGTTTCCGCCGCCTTGGGTGGGGTACTGCCGCCGTCACTCTTACCGGCTTTTGCGCCGGTTTTCCTTTCGGAATCCCGCGCCTTCTTCCTTTCGGGAGAAGCATAATCGGTAACATACCATCCCGTCCCCTTAAGGACAAAGGAGGTTTGAGAAATCAATTTGTGCATGCGACCGCCACAGTCAGGACATATGCTTAACGGTTCATCGCTGAATTTCTGCACCACCTCGCACTGTTTTCCGCAGCCAAGGCATTCGTATTCATAGATCGGCATGCCGGTGAGCCTCCTGTCATCAAATTTCTTTATATTAACACAAAAATATCAGCCGTTATCAAGGAATCTTCTAAGACATTTCGGCAATGAGAACAATCTTGCATGAGTCCCGGCGTCATAATAGGAGAGGTCGTTTATTCTCCTCTTCTTCAGCCTAAGGCGTACTTCCTCAGGAGATACCCCGTGCGGCTTCGGTTGCATTGAGCAGAACGCAAAAGCCCACAAGGCGCTGTAACTCGGGATATACTCAAAATAGAGCGCAACCGCCGGAAATATTCCGGAGAGGAATTTATATATCTTTGCCGAGATATCTTTTTTCGAAATATAGGAAACTTCCGATGCATGGGTTACAAAGTTTCCGCCCGGTCTGAGCAGCTTTCTTAACAGCAAATAAAACTCTTTTGTATATGCGCGCGCAGCAGGACCCTTTTCAACCGGATCGCTGAAATCCGAGATGATAATGTCGTATTTGTCCCTTTCGGCCTTAACATACCGGAGCGCATTATCATAAATCAATTCCACGCGCGGGTCTTTAAATGCGCCCTGATGCCAGGTCTTCAGTCTCCTCCGGCACATATTGACAAACTCCCTGTCGATATCGATCATGGTCACTCTTTCGACCATGGGATGTTTCAGTACCTCTCTCAATGTGGCGCCTTCACCACCCCCCAATACGAGAACGGTTCTGGGGTCGCTATGAGCCACCATTGCGGGATGAACAAGGGCTTCATGATATATGAACTCGTCTGCTTCCGCAGATTGTATCTTTTCATCAAGGACTACCATACGGCCGTACTCATAGGTATCGAAAATATCCACACGCTGAAATGCAGTCCTTGCGGTTGTGACGCGTTTTCTGACCCGATGGGATATCAGACGGTTCCTGCTGTCTTCGTCAATGAACCATGAGCCGGCCTTTTTTTTGCAGGGCCTTACCATTCAAGTTTCCTCTGCATCAATTTCTCATACATACCTATGGGCATGAATGCCTGCCGGTGGATTTCGTCGCTGTAATATTTTGTCGAAATGTCATACCTGCGCCTCACCTCGCGGGGCGAGAGGTTTTTGGAAGCAACGGCAAATGCCCACCAGTTACCCGGATAGGTCGCAATCGGCGCCGTATATAGGTCAACTACAGGAAAGACCTTCTTTAAGACTTCCTGGATTTCTATCACAATGTCCTTATGGAAGTGCAGGGACTCCGTATGAGTGACGAACATGCCGTCTTTTGTCAGACAGTTTTTCACATTATTGAAAAAATCCGTTGTGAAAAGACTTCTGGCGAAACCGATAATGTCCGTAGAGTCTATGATTACCGCATCGATGTCCGCCTGTTTCCGGTTCAGCACAAAATCCGCGCCGTCCATGATCTTTATCTCAACACGTGCATCATCCATTCCCGCGGAAACAGTCGGGAAAAACTTCCTGGAAACATTTATCACCTCCTCGTCGATCTCAACGAAAAAAACCTTTTCTACTGTCTTATGCTTCAGGACCTCCCTCACCACTCCGCCGTCTCCGCCTCCGATCACGACCACTTTCTTCGGTTCCGGGTGGGAATGCATGACAATATGGGTCATCATTTCGTGGTAAAAAAACTCGTCCCTCTCGGTAATCTGTACGACGTCATCAAGGAGCAGCATCCTGCCGTAATAAGGGTTTCTTATCACTATAATTTCCTGAAACCTGCTCCTGCCTTTATAAAGGATCTCTTCGACGTCATAAAGGTATTCAACCGGCGCATATGGCGCTTTTTCATTAAATTTGATCATCTTCCGCCCTTTCTTATATGAGGATAGTTTTCGGTATCGAAAAACCGTTAAATTCCGAGGCATAGGAAACCGTATAGGCGCCGCTCGACAGGATAAGGACAATATCCCCTACCTGCGGCTCGTGCAGGGTTACGTTTTTGTCGATCACATCGAAGCTGTCACAGCTCGGACCTGCTACTGTCCATTGTTTCTTATGCCGCGCCTGCTTCGAAGTTTCAACGATATAACTGTATTTAATGCCCCCGACACTTTCCATAAGTCCGTTAAATACTCCGACGTCGATATACAGCCAGTTCTCATCACTCCTTTTCGCCTTTCCGATCACGGTAGTGACGAAAATGCCTGCATCACCGACGACCGCTCTCCCCGGCTCCAGGTGGACAGTAATATCCTCAGGGAACTTGTCGTAGATAAGGGCGTTAATATTTCTTTCGATCGACTCGATGCTCACGACACTCTTTGTATATGCTATCGGATAACCGCCGCCGATATTTAAAAGACGCAGCCGTATTCCGCTCTTTTCGGCCATATCCCAGAGGGTTTTAGCCTTTTCGAGCGCAATATTCCAGTTGTAGATATTCGTACACTGCGAGCCGACATGGAACGTTATCCCTGCGGGGTTCAGTCCTCTGTCCCGTGCACGGCACAACAGCGCCAGAGCTTCGTCGAGTTCCACCCCGAACTTCTTGCTGAGCGGCCATTCACTTCCTTCATTCGGAACGGAAAGCCTTACGTAGACGTCACAATGCGGGATATGATGAGCGAGCTTTTCGACCTCGTCCGGTGAATCGAAAGAGAAACGGTTCACCCCGGTCGTTGAAGCCAGTTTTAAAAACTTCAGAGATTTTACAGGATTGCTCGATATGATCTTTGCCGGCTCGACGCCGATCGATAAAAGCAATTCGAGTTCTCCCTCCGAGGCTATTTCAAAGCCCGTTCCAAGGGCATGGAGAAATCGGATGACTTCCCTGTCAGGGTTTGCCTTCACCGCGTAAAACACCGTCGAATTCCGTATCGATCTCCCGATCAGAGAAACCTTTTCCCTCAGCTTTTCCCCGTCTATAAGCAAAAAGGGTGTTTCAACGACCTCTTTGTCCAGATATCGCAAACACTTAAACAAAGTGGCCTTTGCCACGATGCCGGCATGATGTTTTTCTATTCTGAAGTTCTTTATCACGGCTGCTTACCGGTCAGTAGGGCTTTCTGGCCCTGAGCAGCTTCTTTGCCGTAGCGCGGATGCCTTCGGCAACGTTCCTGTTCTTTTCGAGCAGCCCGAGGTCTCTCGTTTTCAGTTCGGAAACAAGCGGAAGGGCAACTCCCGAAGGCGTTTTAGGATTGTTGACAAGCGCGAGCAATACGTTGTAGTTCTTCATCCATTCCTTCCTCTTTGTGATCTTTCTCAGCGCCTCATCTGAAATCGAGCGGGACTTTGCAATCAACTCCACTTCCGTATCCGTAATCTTCGGATTTTGCAGAACAGTCAGCGACACCTCTTTGTTCGGGTCACGCAGCAGAATTGATCTTATCTCCCTGCCGCCTCTCAATGCCAGTTGAATTCTCTCCGACACGCTTAATTTCTGTATCCTCTGGAGGATGGTCTGGGCACGCGCCTCGGGCGGCTTATGGACTCTGACAACTTCGGATTTCGGTTTCACCGGAATGCGCATTGCCCCGGAAATCTGCTTTCTCACTTCATCGGGTGTGTCGGGATTCTCAATCAGAAGCGCCAATATATCCGGCCTGTGCGTATTCGCCCTTGCTATCTCTCCATAAACCGAGGGATCGGCAGCGTCCTCAATCATTAATTCTATCAGTATCGTCGAAGCGGTCGATAAATCGATTCCCACTAAAAGCGGTTCTTCCATAAGATCACCTTTTCACGTAGAGGAAATATTCCCTGTTCCCTTTCTGTCCGGCAACCGGCGATTCGAATATCCCGACAGTCGCAAGCCCGAGCATGTCGGAAAATTCCTGTACGCTTCTCACCGCGGCCAGTCTTTTATCCTCTTCCCTCACTATTCCTCCCTTTCCGACTTCTCCCCTGCCTACTTCGAACTGGGGCTTGACGAGTGCGACTATTTCGCCGCCTTTTTTAAGAAATTTCACCACTTCCGGGATGACCTGTTTAAGGGAAATAAAAGAGACATCCATAGTCGCCATATCTATATCGCGTTCAATGAGTTCGTCAAATTCAACCCGTCCGGCCTTCTTCTTCGTCCGCTCCTTCAGTATCTCCTCGAGATACCTTACATTGGTTCTTTCCATGAGCGCTACCCGCGGGTCGTTCCTCAAAGACCAGTCGAGCTGCCCGTAGCCGACATCTATGCAGTATACTTTTTTGGCGCCCCTCTGCAGAAGGCAGTCCGTAAATCCTCCTGTCGACGAACCCACATCCATGACGACCTTGCCTTTTACCTCTATATGGAAATGGTCCAGCGCCGCTTCGAGTTTCAGACCTCCCCTGCCGACATACGGCAGGCCGGCCTTCCTGAGAACTATAGCGGAAGTCCCGCTTACCAGGGTACCTGCTTTAGTGAGACGGTTGCCGTCGACAAACACGTTTCCCTCCATAATAAGGGCCCTTGCCATCTCCCTGCTCTTCACAAGCCCTTTTGCAACGAGAACTTTATCCAGTCTTTCTTTCAAAAGCTGAAAGTCGGTTCTTTATGAAAAGACAATGCGGCCATATATATCCCATCCTCATCGAGGCCGTATTTTCTTCTCAGTTCGCTCTGATGACCCTGTTCGATAAATATGTCGGGAATACCTATTCTTCTGACCCTCACGTTGGGGACTTCCATCTCGTTCAATAATTCAAGCACCGCGCTGCCGAACCCCCCCTGAAGTGAATTCTCTTCAACAGTGATTATCTTGGGTACCATGGACGCAACAGAGGCAATAAGGTCGCGGTCTAACGGTTTTACAAACCTTGCATTGACGACCATCGCCGAAATGCCCTCTTTTTCAAGCTTCATCGCGGCGGACAACGCAGAGCAAACCGTACTGCCCAGCGCTATCAGGGCGACGTCTTTACCTTCTTTAATAATCCCGGCTTCTCCGATCCTGAAGGGAACCGGCAATCCGGGAGAAATTTCCATACGACTGTCGAACGAAGTCTGTATCTTCCCCCTCTGATACCTTATCGCAACAGGTCCTTTATTTGCCAGGGCGAGCTCGAACATGTATTTGAGCTCAACCTCGTCCTTCGGCTCCATAACAATGATATTAGGTATATGTCTAAGGTAGGAAAGGTCGAATACACCGTGATGTGTCGGCCCGTCTTCTCCGACGATGCCCGCTCTGTCGACAGCGAATATTACAGGGAGGTTCTGAAGACATACATCATGGACTATTTCATCGTATGCCCTTTGAAGAAAAGTGGAATAGACCACCACAACGGGTTTCAGGCCTTCTGTAGCAAGCCCTGCGGCAAAGGTTGCCGCATGAGACTCTGCAATGCCTACGTCATAGAATCTGTCCGGGTATGTTTTCGCAAAGCGTTCAAGCCCCGTGCCTTCTTTCATGGCAGCGGTTATGGCGACTATCCTCTTATCTCTGGCCGCCAGATCCGTCAGTATATTGCCGAATACTTCGCTGTACGTGAGCCGGCTGCCGCTCAGCGGAGACCCTGTCTCGAGCTTGAAAGGCCCGATGCCGTGAAAGAGACATGGGTCCTTTTCCGAGAATGAATATCCCCTTCCTTTCTTGGTAATAACATGCACAAGTGTGGGAGATGTCTCTGTCCTGATCCTCTTCAGTGTCCCTATCAGCAGTTCGATATCATGGCCGTCTACCGGCCCTACATAATTGAACCCGAGTTCTTCAAATATAATCCCCGGAAGAAAAAGCCTTTTGATCATCTCCTCCGTCTTCTGGGCTATCTGTGCAGCCTTTCCTCCCACCTTCGGTATGCTTTCGAGCCGCGACTTAGTTTCTTTTTTAAATTTCTGGTATAACTCCCCGGTCATAATCCTGTTCAGGTATGCCGGAAGCGCTCCGACATTACGGGATATAGACATCTCATTGTCGTTCAGAACGACAATGAGGTCTTTGTTCAACTGGCCGGCGTTATTCAGTCCCTCGAATGCGAGCCCGCCGGTCATTGCGCCGTCGCCGATGACCGCTATGACCTTGAAGTCATCCTTATTCCTGTCCCTCGCCTCGATGATACCCAATGCCGCTGAAATAGATGTTGAACTGTGTCCGGTGCCGAATGCGTCATGCGCACTCTCTTCTCTCTTTGGAAAGCCCGATATGCCTCTGAATTTCCTGATGGTCGGGAATTCGGCGAACCTCCCCGTCAGGAGCTTGTGCGCATAGGACTGATGACCCACATCCCAGATGATTTTATCTTTTGGGGAATTAAACACATAATGCAGGGCGATCGTCAGTTCGATAACACCGAGGTTGGACGCAAGGTGGCCTCCGTTTATCGAAACGCGCTCGATGATGACATCCCGGAGTTCCCTCTTGAGCCTCTTTAATTCATGGACGGACAGTTTCTTTATATCCGCAGGCGATTTGATCTGTTCTATAAGCACTACGTCCTCCGGTAGAGAAGATATTGCGCTATACCCCTTAACGGGTCGGCTTCTGAAGAAAACGCAGCTATGGCATTCTCGGCTTTCAAAATCAGATATTCCGCCCGCTGTCTCGCCCCTTCCAAACCGAAAAGAGAAGGATACGTCATTTTCTTTTTCCTGTCATCCGAGCCGGTCGTTTTCCCCAGCGCTCCGGTCGTGCCTTCGATATCAAGTATATCATCTATGATCTGAAAAACGAGACCTGTATTTTCACCATAAATTGTGAGAGCCTTCAGGATTTTTTTACCGCTGCCTGCCAGAATAGGCCCCATTTTCACGGATGCGGCGATGAAAGATGCGGTTTTGTGCAAATGGATAAATTCCAGCATATCACTGTCAGGCTCTGCATTTTCCGAAAGGATATCCTGAACCTGACCGCCGACCATGCCGGAGGCGCCGGCTGAAAACGCGACCTCACGAACAGCTTTAAGAAGAACGGAAGGCCTGATTCCCGCACCCGAAAATCGGCGATTTACAATTGTCATCATATAAAACGCCTCTGTCAGCAGGGCGTCTCCTGCAAGGATTGCTATCGCCTCTCCAAAAACTTTATGACTGGTCGGCTTGCCCCGCCTCAGGTCATCATTGTCCATCGCGGGGAGATCGTCATGGATGAGGGAATATGTGTGGATGAGTTCCAGTGCGGCCGCCTGCGGGATTATGTCCTTTGGGTCGCCGCCGCATGCCTCGTATGATGCAAGAGCAAGTATAGGACGAATCCTCTTGCCGCCTGCAAAAAGTGAATATTTGACGGCATCCGAAAGCACAGGGGGAGACAACGGCCTGTCGAAATACGATTTCAGGTACGAATCGACTAATACGCGCTTTCCAGAGAGATACGCTTTTATATCCACAATTTTAAATACTTATTACCTTACCCGTCTTCTTAATCTCGTCAACAAGTATTCCGCCCTTTTGAAAATCCTCGGGTCTGAATGGCATCGGCTCAATTCTGCTGTCAATCTTCCTTCTGAAAGGCACTATCTTTCTTCTGTCTTCAAATCTGTCGCCGGTAAATACGGTCGAGATCAAAGCGATATCGATGTCGCTTTCTTCTTTCGGGGTTCCCTTAGCATAAGAGCCAAAAATAAATACCTTTTGGATTGGTATGTTATTTTTTTTAAGTTCTCTTATATATCTTCTAATTAGTTTTGTTGTCGTATCTGTTTTAACAGCCATTTTCTTATTTCCTCAATTTTTCTTAAATTTGCTTCTGTAAATTCTCTTGTGCACTTCTTATGAAATGAAAATTTTTTGGTTCAATATTATTCCCACTCTATCGTGCTCGGCGGTTTCGAGCTGATGTCATAGACCACCCGGTTGACTCCTTTTACTTCATTGATTATCCTGTTGGAAATCATTCCGAGCACGTCGTACGGCATCTTTGCCCAGTCAGCGGTCATGCCGTCCAGACTGTTTACAGCCCTCACCGCTATAACGTTCTCATAGGTCCTCTCATCCCCCATGACGCCGACACTCTTCACCGGCAGCAGCACGGCAAAAGACTGCCAGAGTTTGGTATAGAGACCGGCTTTTCTGACCTCCTCCAGAACAATATCATCCGCCTTCCTCAAAACAGCACATCGTTCTTTGGTCACTTCACCGATAATCCTTATCGCAAGCCCCGGGCCGGGGAACGGCTGGCGGTTGATTATCTCCTCCGGGATATCGAGGTCGCGCCCCAGTACCCGGACTTCGTCCTTGAAGAGTTCCCTTAAAGGCTCAATGAGCTTCAACCTCATCTTCTTGAGGAGCCCTCCCACATTGTGATGACTCTTAATGGTGGCAGAAGGACCTTTGAAAGAGACACTTTCTATAACGTCCGGATAGAGTGTACCCTGCGCGAGGAACCCCACTCCCCTGATCTTTTTTGCTTCCTCCTCGAAAACCTTTATGAATTCATTCCCGATAATTTTTCTTTTTTTCTCGGGGTCGATGACCCCTTTCAGTTTTTTCAGGAAACGCTCCGAAGCGTCAACAAAATCAATGTTCATGTGGAAATGTTTCCTTAAAGTCTGCTCGACCTTTTTTGCCTCTCCCTGCCTGAGCACCCCGTTATCGACAAAGATGCAGGTAAGTTGCCTGCCGATCGCCCGATGGACGAGGACGGCGGCGACCGTAGAATCAACACCGCCGCTGATGCCGCATACAACCCTTCCTCCGGCCACCCTCTCCCTGATCTCCTCCGTTACGGTCCCGATAAAGGATTTCATGGTCCAAAGCGGCCTGCACCCGCATATCCCGAATAAAAAGTTTCCGATGATACGTATGCCGAGAGGGGTATGCGCCACTTCGGGGTGAAACTGAAGTGCATAGAAATTTTTTGCTTTGTCCGCCATTGCTGCAACAGGTGAGTTATTAGTATGTGCTATCGGCTGGAAATCCGTAGGGCAGCGTTCAATCCGGTCGCCGTGACTCATCCAGACCGCAGTCTTTTTTGGAATACCCTTGAAAATGTCCGTCCTTTTATCGATTATCAGCTCCGCCCTCCCATATTCCCTTTTCTGCGCCTTTGCAACCTTTCCTCCGAGACAGTACGCCATGAGCTGCATGCCGTAACATATCCCGAGGACCGGAACGCCGAGGTCGAATATGGTCAGATCGGGTATCGGCGCAGCCCTGTCGTAAACACTCGACGGACCACCTGATAGAATAATGCCTTTCGGACGAAAATTCCTGATTTTGCCGATCGGTGCGTTAAAGGGGAATATCTCGGAGTAGACTCTGCTTTCCCTTACCCGCCGCGCAATCAACTGGGTATACTGGGAACCGAAGTCGAGGACTAATATTTTCTCTTCGTGCATAAATTACTGAATATCCTGAAGCAGATTTTCCTGAATTATTGCTGTCATACCGGCTTGTCCGGTATCTTTCTTCTCTAAAGAAGGATTCCCGACACGCGGGAATGACAAAGAGACACGCGTTTTTTACAGTTTACCATTCCGGCCTGTAATTGGGCGCCTCTTTAGTAATAATGACATCATGCACGTGGCTTTCTCTGAGGCCGGCGCTCGTAATCCGTATGAACCGCGCCTTCTTCCTGAGTTCTGCGAGATTCCGGCATCCGCAGTAGCCCATCCCCGAACGTAACCCGCCGATCAGCTGGTGCACACTTTGGGAAACCGGACCTTTATAAGGGACCCTTCCTTCGACCCCCTCCGGCACAAGTTTTGCCGATTTCACGCCCGCCTGAAAATATCTGTCTTTAGAGCCCTGTTCCATCGCCCCGATTGAACCCATTCCCCGGTATACCTTATAGCTGCGTCCCTGAAAGAGAACGATTTCACCGGGCGATTCATCGGTGCCTGCAAACAGACTTCCTATCATTACGCAATGGGCGCCGATCGAGAGGGCCTTCGTGATATCGCCTGAATATTTTATTCCTCCGTCCGCAATGATGGGGACTTTGTATTTCTTTGCAACCGCGTAACAGTTTTTTATCGCCGTGATCTGCGGCACGCCGGTGCCTGCAACAATACGCGTCGTACATATTGAACCCGGCCCGATACCGACCTTTATGCCGTCAGCTCCCGCCTTTATCAGGTCGGAAGCGGCTTCGGGGGTTGCGATATTACCGGCAATCACATCGATATCGAATTTCTTTTTCAATGTCTTCAGCGTTGCCAGAACAGGGACCGTATGCCCGTGCGCAGTATCGATTACGATAACATCAGCCCCTGCTTTTACAAGCATTTCCGCCCTGCGGAGGGAGTCTTCTCCGGTCCCGATTGCCGCTCCGACACGGAGCCTGCCGACTCCGTCCTTGCATGCATTCGGATATTTTCTCCTTTTTTCGATGTCCTTTATCGTAATCAACCCTTTGAGGTTGTTCCTGCCGTCCACGATCGGCAGCTTTTCGATCTTGTATTTGTGGAGAATGCTCTTCGCCTTATCGAGCGTTGTACCGATAGAAGCAGTAATGAGTTTTTCACTTGTCATGACCTGTGAAACTCTCTTATTGAACTGGGTTTCGAAGCGGAGATCCCTGTTGGTAATAATCCCGATAAGTTTACCCTTTTCAGTGACAGGAACTCCCGATATGCGGTATTTTTCCATAAGGCCCAAAGCCTCGGAAATCAATGCATCGGGAGGTATCGTGATAGGATCGAGGATCATTCCGCTTTCGGATTTTTTCACCTTGTCGACCTCGGACCGCTGCCTGTCGGGGCTCATCGCCCTGTGAATAATACCTATCCCTCCTTCCCTCGCCATGGCCATTGCAAGTTCAGCCTCGGTAACAGTGTCCATGGCTGCGCTGACAATCGGGATATTGATCGAAATATTTCGCGTAAGAAGCGTCGAGATATTTACTTCTTTGGGAAGGACTTCGGACTTCGCAGGCAAAAGAAGTACGTCATCAAAGGTTAGGCCGATCTGTAGGCTTTCATCATGCATTTTCTTACCAAAATATTCGGTTAGTCTAACATTTTACAATCTTCGAAAGCAATCAAAGCGTGCGCTGCGGGCAGTAGAAACTTTGTTCCCGTTTATGAGCGCATCCGCACAGAACAGCCGGATTAAGATTATAAAAGAGTCTCATAATAGTCTGGACTTTTTTGCCGTCATTGACCCGAAAATAGGTTTCAAAGTGTCATTCCCGCGCAGGCGGGAATCTATTTTAAAAACAAATGGATGCCCGACTGAAAACTTCGGGCATGACGGACAGGGAGAATCTTTGCATACTATTATGAGCAAGTTAATAACGCATTTGGACGGAAAGGTTTATGATAGAATAATAGCTTGGCATAAGATCATGACGAAAAGAATACGTAATTTCTCCATAATCGCCCATATCGACCACGGGAAGTCCACGCTTGCGGACAGGCTCCTCGAGTATACAGGCGCCCTGAGCGCAAGGGAGATGACCGCCCAGGTGCTCGATTCGATGGACCTCGAAAAAGAGCGGGGCATCACCATAAAGGCCCACGCAGTCCGGCTCAACTATCGTGCCGATGACGGCCGGGACTACGTCCTAAACCTGATAGACACCCCCGGGCATGTCGATTTTTCGTATGAAGTCTCAAGGAGCCTTGCTTCATGCGAAGGAGCGCTGCTTGTCGTCGACGCCTCACAGGGTGTTGAGGCACAGACGCTTGCAAACGCCTATCTCGCTGTCGAGAACAATCTCGAAATTGTGCCTGTGATTAACAAGATCGACCTGCCGAGCGCCAACCCTGGAAAGACAAAGCAGCAGATAGAGGATACTATAGGGATAGATTGCTCGGATGCAATCCTCGCAAGCGCCAAAGAGGGAATCGGCACAAGGGAAATCCTTGAAGCCGTCGTAAAAAAGATACCCGCGCCTTCAGGAGATGACGATAAACCCTTGAAGGCCCTTATATTTGATTCATGGTTCGACAACTATCAGGGGGTTATCGTTTTGGTAAGGGTGTTCGACGGGAAGGTAATGCCCGGGAAAAAGATTCTCTTAATGGCGACAGATGGTGTCTACGAAGTTGCACAGGTCGGAATTTTTTCTCCGAAGGTGCAGCCCGTCGAACAATTATCAGCAGGCGAAGTCGGTTACATCATAGCAGGCATCAGAAGCGTGACAGAAACGAAAATAGGCGACACAATAACCGATGCCGGGAATCCGGTCGAAAAACCCTGCCCTGGTTATAAAGACATCAAGCCTATGGTTTTTTGCGGACTCTATCCGACCCAGTCCCATCAGTATGAGAACTTGAGAGATGCGCTCAATAAACTGCGGCTGAACGATTCCTCCTTTGTCTACGAACCTGAAACATCATTGGCCCTCGGCTTCGGTTTCAGATGCGGTTTCCTTGGACTTCTCCATATGGAGATTATCAAAGAAAGGCTTGAGCGGGAGTTTGATCTTTTACTTTTAAGCACCGCGCCGACTGTGGTTTACCGGGTAATAAAATCGGACGGAGAGGTCATCCATATCGAGAATCCCTCGCTGCTGCCGGAACAATATGAGGTTGTAGAAGAGCCGTATGTCCTTGCAACTATTCTTGTTCCCTCCGGCTTTATTGGTCCCATTCTCGATCTCTGCCAGGAAAAAAGGGGGAGCCAAAA
>DCVG01000031.1:0-19535 GCA_002328665.1 Nitrospiraceae bacterium UBA2194 | reverse complement strand
GGTGAAGCGGTTGACGCACTTTCCATGATTGTACATAAGGACAAGGCATACTATAAAGGCCGGGAGTTAACGGAAAAACTCAGGCAGATCATCCCCCGGCAGATGTATGAGGTTGCTATCCAGGCTGCGATCGGAAACAAGATCATCGCAAGGGAAAGCGTAAAGGCGTTAAGGAAAGATGTCCTTGCCAAGTGCTACGGGGGTGACATTACCCGCAAAAGGAAACTGCTTGAAAAGCAGAAAGAGGGCAAGAAAAGGATGAAACAGTTCGGCAAGCTCGAACTCCCGCAGGAGGCGTTCCTCGCCGTATTGAAGGTGAAGTAAGTGCGCACGTACATTTTATTTTGTTTTTCCCCTACAGGGTATCTTTTTCCGAATTTACTATTCTTTTTGTAATTCGTAGCCAATGCTCAATGACCTTGTCTTCAATTTCGTCGTCTGTAAAGGTCTTGCCTTCTTGCGCGTAAAAAAGTCTGGCTGTGTAGAATGCATTAGATAACAAAGCTCCTGTGAGTTTTGTCTTTCCTTGGGCGTCCTGTACCTTAGCTTCCATTAAAGTACTCTTAAGATCGTTTGATGAAAAAACTTCGGTTTTTTTCTCTATATATTTCCCTTGCGTGAACTTGCTTTCGCTTCTTTCGATATCGCCGTCTTTAATTTCTATATCGGGGGCGAATCTGTCCTTGATGCTGATATAGCGAATCTCTTTCTTGATCCCGTAATATTTTTCAAAAGCATTGAGTAATCTTAATTCTGTAATTACGTAGGGGATAATCTCATGCCCTGTTTTAAACCTCAGATCATCGATGACTTTGATATCTTTGGGATTAAGCATGGCTACATGGAGTTTATGCCGCTCTATCCTGAATGGAAGAATCTTATATTTTTCTACGATTTCCCTGCTAAAAAGATTAATTACATCCTCGGGAATAGAATTAACTATATCGGTGCCTACTGTCGGTAAGTTGAGAAATTTTCCAAGAAATAATGCAAGTTTTGCATCCTCAATAAATCTTAACTCGACGAGGTTTGTGTCAATTCTGCCGCGAAATACTATTTGTCGTTCAAGTGCTTCTTTCAGTTGTTTCTCTGTTATGAGACCTGCTTTTACTAAGGCTTCGCCAAGTTTCATGATATTATCCTCTTTATAACAAATATATAATATTTCCCCCCTGTTATCAAATCTTATGCTGATTGGTAATCTTTTTAATTATTACCGTAAAGCGTCAGGGTGGAATTGGTTAGCGATCAAAAAAAGAATGATCAAAATTAATAAAGTCGGGGAACCTGATCGATTATAACCAGGTTCCCCGTGAAGCGCTATAGTGTTACTGACGATAAAATCTGATTTGGAGCAGTTTTACTCCGTTGTTGTCCATGCTCCAGAGATAGCCGACAAAGTCTCCTACAGTGAAGACTGACGCCGGATTATCTGCATAATCCTTGCAGTATGCCGTAACCTCAACCTGAGGATCGCAACTGAGCAGAGGATCTTTTATCGTACAATCTCTATTGACCCATATCGGCTCCAACTCTGTACCAATATTTACTTGAGTGCAACATAGTGGAGTGGCCGGGCACGACAAAGGATCAAGGGGGTCACAATAGCCGCTCGGATCGAAGTAGCATATATCACCGGTAAATTCAAAGAGGGCTGTAATGTCGGTAGCCCTTGATTTTCCTTTCGTGCGCGTGAAGGTGCATTCCGGGATATCAGGGGTTGTGACGCAGTCTTTTGTGAATGCCCCGAGATAGTAAAGGTCGTTGCCATATTCATCTGTAACATACGAAAGCGAATTGCCCAGTATGGCGATATTGGGATCGTACGTGGGCGTTGCCAGTGCCCTTGCGTAGACTTTGTAGGTTGCTGAAGGTATCTGGACCACTGCCCCGTCATTGTCAAACGGCTCGGTGCACCAGTCTGTGACATTCAACGCCGTTACAGAAGTTTTCTTGGTTCCGGATTCCATCAGTATTTTGATGGGATCAGCATTATCAGCCGGAATATAGATCACATTGGCAACACAGGCGGGATCGGTAACATAGTCGCACAGGTAAGCGGGACATGTGAACGTGTCTTTTTTCCCGATGATATTCAAGTTGTAATGGAAGCCGCTGGGAAATCCGTTCGGGTTTACCTCCTCGCCGGGTTTTGTTGCAAAAGACGAACCTGCTGCAAATATCAACATAATAATTACCAGAAAACTTATCTTACAAACCTTTTTCATTTTCTGCCTCCTTACTTTTTAAAATTTGTTTGAAGTAAGTTGGCTGGTTGCGCCACTTGCTCCACCATCAACCATGGCGCCCAGATAGGCAGATGGTTTCGATGCCGCCAAAATGGTGACCGTTACTACAGCCTTCCAAACACATACAACATTTTTTGCTCTCTCCCTGTTGGAGAGGGAATGCCCCACCTCCTTTCCTGTTGTGATTGCACAATAAAAAAGCCTGTTTTTTGAAAAGAAACAGGCTTTGTGTTCATTCCAATTCGGCCTGCTTCTTCGGCAGCCCGACCATCCGTTGAAAAAGTGCCCTTCGCCGGACCCGTGGCTTTGTGCCCCCCGGTTACCCGAGGTTTACCCTTTCGGAAACAAGAGCTTTTTTATAAAATGTTAAAGACCTGGTTAAGACATATCAAATTTTTTTCTTAAAATCAACATAATTCTGCTTACCGGTCATCAGGATGTGAAGCATCCGCATTCCTTTTTATTTGGCGGGAATGTAACGTCTTGCTTTAAAATAGTGTTATGCGGGCTTTCCTTTATATCCATATCCCCTTCTGCGTGAAAAAATGTATCTACTGCGATTTCTTCTCATTGCCCTATGATGAACCAGCGGTAAGAACATATGTTGATGCTTTATGCAAGGAATTAAACTTGAAAAAACACCCTGACGCCGCATTAAAGACGATCTATATCGGCGGCGGCACCCCTACCCTCCTTCCGGCTGAATGTTTCAGGCAGCTACTGAAATGTCTTAGAAGCAATTATCATTTCTCCTCTGAAATTGAAATAACAGTCGAGGCGAATCCGGGGACCGTCGATAAAGCAAAAATCGATACATTGCTTTCGCTCGGCGTTAACAGGCTGAGCTTCGGTGTTCAGTCTTTCAATGACAGTGAACTTATGACGCTCGGCAGGATTCACTCGTCGGATGAAGCGCTGAGATCAATTGAGTCGATAAAGAAAGCGGGACTAAAGAATTTCTCAATCGACCTGATGTACGGAATACCCGGACAGTCAATGGAATCGTGGAGGGAATCGCTAACAAAAGCAATAGAATTGTCGCCGTCCCATATTTCTGCATATGAACTTACGCCGGAGGAAAATACACCTCTCTATCCATTAATTCAATCGCGCAAAATTACCATGCCGAATGAAGAGCTGATTCTCGAAATGTATAACTATGCAATCGATTATTTTGCCGGCAGCGGATATACACATTATGAGATTTCGAACTTCGCGAAGCCTGGACTTCAATGCGTGCACAATCTGAACTACTGGGACAGGGGGGAGTACATCGGAGCAGGCGCGGGAGCTCATTCCTTCATCAGCGGCATCCGTTCAATGAATACGAAAGATATCAATGAATACGCTGCAACGCTGAATAGCGGTCGTATTCCTGAGATTCAATCAATGAAGCTTACACCTGAAGACGAAATAAAAGAGTTCATATTTCTGGGATTGAGAAAGATCGGGGGCATCAGCCTCAACAAAATGCCTCATACCACCGAGAGCGTCACAGACAAAGAGCGTCTTTTGAAGGTCTGCAAGGACCTTCTCGACGAGGGTTATCTTGAGTTATCAGGTGATTTTCTGAGACTCACACGAAAAGGCATCGTCATATCAAACACGATCATTGTGAGATTGTTCGGGAAGTTAGGGCTTTAAATAAAGCTCACTTCTCTTACTGCAGGGTATACCTCGGCCCGCCCCCGCCCTCCGGCAGGTTCCAGACGATATTCTGAAAAGGACATTTCAGATCGCAGGTCTTGCAGTGCAGGCAATTGCTGAAGTTCACTCTTATTTTCTCATGTTCCAGTTCATAGACGGCGGCAGGGCAGAAAACCGTGCAGGGCGCTTTATAATCCGAGATGCATTTTTTGCACGCAGCATCATCTCTCAACTCAATATGGCTTTTCTGTTTTTCGTCATGAGCTGTGCCGGAGAAATAAACATCCGTTAATTTGTCTACAATAATTCTGTCGTCAGCCTTCGGCAACGGGTCGGGTGAATTGCTGCCGTAAAAATGCTTCATATCTTCGGTTGTCGAGTAATCGGGTTTTGTTTTTAGATCACCTATCGGCGTGCCGCCGCCGATAAGCATCTGGAATCCAAGAAGTGGCCCGCCGGGGAACGGAATTCCCATAGCGACCGCTGGAGTGAAATTGCGGCCCTTCCTGAGATCGGAGTATATCCAGCTGTTTTTCAATTTCTCTTCATATTTTGCCAACTGGTTTGCCGAGAAATCATTGGTACTGAATGCTTCGAAGAGGACTTCAGCCGCGAGCATTCCCGATTTTATGGCTGTATGCAGTCCTTTCAGCTTTTGAGAATCGACAAGGTTAGCGGAATCTCCGGTTATCATAACACCGTCGGAGGTCAGTTTAGGTAAGGAGAAATACCCGCCGCAGGGAAGAGTCCGGGCTCCGTAATGCGTGGGTTTTCCGTCTTTAATGATATGGGTAATCAGCGGATGCTGTTTGTATTTTTGAAGTTCCTTGTGCGGGTCGAGCTGCGGGTCTGCGGAACTGAGATGAGCGATAAGCCCGATGACAACTTTGGTTTCGGAAATGCAATATATGAATCCTCCGCCGGAAAATCCTTTCCGGAACGGATATCCGAGCGTATGGATACATTCCCCCTTCCGGAGAGGATTACTCTTCAGTTCATATACTTCTTTTACGCCGAGTTCGTAGATGGAAGGCGCCTTGCCTTGATCAAGATGCAGTTTTTCAACAAGGCCTTTGAGCAAAGTGCCGTTGCTCCCTTCCCCCAGCACAACGACCTTTGAGTTCAGAATATAACCGGGAGTCTCATATTCGCCATTCTCCTGAAGACGTTTGTCGTCCGTCCGGACGCCGACTACCCCAGCGCCTTCATAGAGCATTTCGACTGCAGAAGTTCCCTCCAGCATCATCACTTTGTTCTGTTCCGCAATTTTGGAAAGCCAGCCGACAAATCTGGAGAGCGAAAGAAGATAATTGCCGTGATTATTCAGAAAAGACGGAGTAAAAGGGACTTTAATCTGTCCCTTTGAGGTCAGGAAATAAATGGACTCCTTATTCACCTCTGCATCGATTGGGCATCCAAGCTGTTTGTGGTCAGGCAATAGCTCCGAAAGCACGTCGGGGATCAGCACCGCTCCGGAAATGTTATGCGCCCCGAAATACGCGCCTTTTTCGAGCACTGCAATTTTGTCTTCGATCTCGATTTTCTCGCCCTGCCCGCTCCCGCTTTCAATGCCCTCATTATGTTTCCGGATGAGGTTCGTCAGATGAATCGCACTGCTCAGATTTGCAGGCCCGCCCCCGACAAAGACAACGTCGAATTCTATTACTTCGCGTTCCATATCCATGCACCTTCCCTGTTACCCGATAAGATGTATTGATCCTTTCCTTATAATACACAAACATCCTGCAAAAATCGTAGCGTATCATTTATAATCATTTTCGGAGCGGGAAAGAAACATCATGAAAAAAAGTTTGCTTTTTCTATTTATTCTGACATGCATTTTCAGCGGTTTAACTTCATCCTGTGCGCATTACGGGGACAGAGTCGGTACACCGAACCCCGACGCAAATGAAAGTTCACTTCAGTTCATATCACCGAAAGCGGGGAAAACTGCAATCAGCCTTCCGAAGACGGGGCAAACTGCAACATATCATACCGGAGATGATGGAGATTTGAAGAAAGGAGAAGCATGGCCGGACCCCAGGTTTACTGTCAACGGCGATTGTATAACAGATAACCTTACCGGTTTAATGTGGAGTAAAGACGCCAATCTTCTCGATGGAACGAAGACCTGGCAGGAAGCGCTCGATTATGCCAGTAATTTGACGTTATGCGGCCATAATGACTGGAGACTGCCGAACAGGCGTGAACTCCGGCGTCTGACCGATCACTCGA
The DNA here is from genome assembly GCA_002328665.1 of Nitrospiraceae bacterium UBA2194. Classification (GTDB taxonomy): domain Bacteria; phylum Nitrospirota; class Thermodesulfovibrionia; order Thermodesulfovibrionales; family SM23-35; genus UBA2194. Next base: position 13,404 of record DCVG01000031.1, on the reverse strand, counting down.
AATATGCTCCTGCCTTGCCCGCAGGGCATCCCTTTATAAATGTGCAGCCGGGTGCCTTCTGGTCCTCTACCACATATTCAAACAATACCGCGGCGGCCTGGTTCGTTGATGTGCGGAACGGCTACCTGCACAATTCCCCCAAAACCGACAGTCACTTTGTCTGGCCTGTGCACGCAGTTAAACCCGTGCAATTGGCGAGGACAGGTCAGACCGATTGTTACAATATCTCGGGCGCTGAGATTAATTGCTCAGGGACAGGGCAGGACGGAGATGTCCGGGCAGGTGTTGCATGGCCGCCACAAAGATTTACCACTGATGGTGATTGTGTAACCGACAACCTGACACGTCTTATGTGGGCAAAAAAAGCCAATCTGCCAAATGGTGCAAAGACGTGGCATCAGGCTCTTGACTATATTGCGTCTATAAATAGTGGCGCAGGTTTATGCGGCTATCACGACTGGCGGCTTCCCAATGTGAATGAGCTTGAAAGCCCTGTAAATGCAGGAGCGGCAAATTCAGCCCCCTGGTTAAACGGACAGGGTTTTTCGAATGCTCAGTCGAGCTATTACTGGTCGTCTACAACAGGCGCGCACCACGCCGGTTACGCCTGGTGCGTCCATATGCAGCATGGCGGCGTGACTTACGGCCATAAGAGCTCCAACGGCTTCGTTTGGCCGGTGCGTTCAGGACAGTAGCTTATTGGGAAATTTGGGTAGTGCACCTGACGGGTTAAATCCGCCAAAGAAAGTATGCCTAATATGCCTTCGGTGTGTTAAGTTAATATGTAGCAGCATATGAGGAGGTAGAATGCATATTATTATCTGCTGTCTGATTCTGACTTTTTCGTTTTTTCCCGCATCAAATTCATCCGCTTTTCCGACGAAAGGGCAGGATTGTTCAAAATGCCACACTCTCAAGAAAGACGAGGCTCTCGTTTTACTGAAAAACTTCGACCCGAATATTAAGGTGCTGAATGTGACCAAGGGTTCTGCAAAATACCTTTTTGAGGTCTCTATCGAGTCAAACGGCAAAAAAGGGCTGATATATATTGATTTGCCGAAGAAACATGTGATCTCCGGGTCTCTCATCCGGATTCAGGGGAAGAAGAACCTTACCCAGGAGAGGCTCTCCGAGATCAATAAGGTTAACGTCTCCCAGATTCCCCTCAAGGATGCCCTCGTCCTCGGCAATAAAAATGCGAAGTACAGGGTGGTTGTCTTCGACGACCCCGAATGACCGTATTGCGCCAAACTTCATCAGGAGATGAAGAAGGTCGTTAATGAGAGAAAAGATATTGCGTTTCACATAAAGATGTTCCCCCTGAAGATGCACCCGAACGCGTATGATAAAGCCAGGGCTATCGTCTGCGAGAAATCTCTTTCACTGCTTGAAGACTCTTTCGAGAAAAAACAGCTCCCGGCGGCGAAATGCAAAACAGCTGCTGTTGACGATAATATAAAACTGGCGGAGAAACTCGGCATTACAGGCGCTCCTACCTTAATCATGCCGGACGGAAGGGTAGTGGCCGGGTTCAGGGATGCCGGCAGTTTGAAGGAACTTATATTGAAGAAATGAAAGACTGGATAGTAGCAATAATTATTATAGTGGTGTGGCTGATCCTCCAGTTTGTCATATTCCCGAAACTCGGAATCCCGACATGAAGGGCCGACCGCACCAGGGGGTCGGGAACTCCCAAGAAGAAGTGCTGACAGTCTTTATGAGGTTCGAAATTTGCTGCAGCCTTTTATATTGCGCAGTATGTCATGCCGAACTTGTTTCAGCATCCAACAAAATCAATTTCGGATGAGACCCTGAAACAAGTGTGGGGCGGCAGAAATATTTTTACCCGGCGAGCTTATTTCAGACTTTTTTTTATATTTTTTGCTATCAGTCTTTTTCTTCTTTCCTGCTCGCGCGAACCCGGGATCAGGAAACCCAACGCTATAACAGTCGGATCCCTTGCTGATGCAAAAAGGTTGCTACCTCTCCTCGCCTCCGACAGTGCATCAGGGGATATAAGCGGCTGGATTTTTAACGGCCTCACCAAGTACGACAGAGATATAAAGATAACATCGGACCTTGCAGAATCATGGGATGTTTCTTCAGACGGACTCCGGATTATATTTCACCTTCGCAAGGGAGTGCTGTGGCATGACGGAGCAGAGTTCACATCGGACGACGTCATTTTTACCTATGCTTCGGTTATCAACCCTGAAACTCCGACCCCATATGGAAGCAATTATGGTCGCGTTGAAAAAGTCGAAGCAATAGAAGAACCCTATGCTCCTGCACTTGAATCATGGGGGATGGGCATAATACCTAAACATTTGCTTGAAGGCAAAGACATAAATAACTAATATTACGTAAGAAATTCAATAGGAACAGGGCCGTATAAATTAAAGGAGTGGGTGACAGGCCAGAAGATCGTTCTTGAGGCTTTTAATGACTATTTTGGAAGCTGGGTGGAAGACAGGCAGGAGCGGATTGCTCGAAAAGGATGGGAAACGCTTTGATTTCACCATAATAACTAATCAGGGCAACGAGGCAAGGCTAAAGGCAGCGCAGATCATTAAAGAGCAGCTTAAGAGAATCGGCATAACAATGAACATCAAGGTGCTTGAATGGCAGGCTATGCTGCACGAGTTTATCGAAAAAAAACGATTTGAAGCCGTCCTCATGGGATGGGCTTTATCCAGGAACCCGGACCTTTATGACATATGGCATTCGTAAAAGACAAAGGGGGGAGACTTCAATTTCATCTCCTGTAAGAATGACGAGGTGGATAATCTCCTGCTTGAGGGACGAAGAACCTTCGATTTCGGGAAGAGGAAGCAGATTTACCGCAGAATCCACGAAATCCTTGCAGAAGACCAGCCGTATACTTTTCTTTACGTCCCCGACGCCCTTCCCGTGCTGCATAAGAGGTTCAAGGGCGTTGAAAAGGCGCCGATAGGGATATGGTATGATTTCATACACTGGCAGGTGCCGGATAATAAAATTGAATGGTATAACTGATGCCGATCATTAAAGTCGAAAAGCTCGTCAAGAGATTCGGAAATATCACTGCTGTGGATGACATCTCTTTTGAAGTCGAAGAAGGCACGATCTTCGGCTTTCTCGGACCGAATGGGGCCGGGAAGACAACGACTATAAACATCCTCTGCACACTGCTTGCCCCGAGCTCGGGCAGGGCGTCTATCGCAGGCCATGACTGTATGGAAGAAGCTTCCGGGGTGAGAAGAGCGATAGGGATCGTCTTTCAGGATACGACCCTTGATAAGGATCTGACCGCCTATGAGAACCTCATTTTCCATGCTTACCTTTATGACGTCCCGAGGTCCGAGATGAAAAAGCGGGTAGCCGATGTGTTGCGGTTTGTAGATCTGTACGACCGGAAGGACGACCTTGTCAAGAAATTTTCAGGCGGCATGAAACGCAGGCTCGAGGTTGCAAGGGGACTCATCCATCAGCCGAGGGTCCTTTTCCTTGATGAACCGACACTCGGACTCGACCCGCAGAGCAGAAGCAATTTATGGGAATTCATCACAAAACTTCCGGAGATGCATAATGTGACTATTTTCATGACAACGCATTACATGGAAGAGGCAGAGGTCTGCAACACGATAGCGATCATAGATAACGGAAAGATCATAGCCATGGGGACACCCGATGAACTCAAGAAGACTATCGGCGGAGATGTCGTATACATGACAACTACCGATAACGCGACCGCAAAGAGCGAGATAAAATCCTTATTCAACATCGATGCCTCGGAAAAGCAGAATGAGCTTTATATGACATGCAGCAGGGGGGACACGTGCATACCTGAAATAATACGGACTCTGGGCGATAAGGTTATTTCCGTGAGATTACAGAGACCGACGCTCAACGATGTGTTTTTGAAACTGACGGGCAAGACAATAAGACAGGAAGACGTATCGGGCGAGGACACCATCCGGGAATCCATCCGCGCCTACCGGAGAAGGCATTAATTTTTCCGCAAGAGGATCGTTTACTTATGGAATTTAACGCAATATACGTAATAGTCGCCAGGGAATTCAAGAAATTCATAAGGGAAAGGAGCCGCCTTTTTTCCGCGATAGCAAGACCGCTCTTATGGCTTTTTATTGTAGGAGCAGGCCTTTCCAGGCTCGTGCCGCGCGAGACCGGAGTACCCTATACGCAGTTCATCTTTCCGGGAATTATAGGGATGACGATCCTCTTCAGTTCCATATTCTCTTCGATTTCGATCATCTGGGACAAGGAGTTCGGGTTCATGAAGGAGATCCTCGTTGCCCCTGTATCGAGGTTGTCGATAGTAGTCGGCAAGGCATTAAGCGGCACGATCGTATCCACAATCCAGGCCGTGATCATCCTCGCCCTCTTCCCGGTCGTGGGCATTAAACTCGGTTTTCTTCAGATCGTCGGGGTTATCATTATATGCGCCTCGGTATCTTTCTGCATATCCTCTTTCGGCATTGTTCTTGCAACTTTCTACGAAAGCTATGAGAGCTTCAGTGTGATCATGAACTTCATCGTCATGCCGATGTTCTTCCTTTCAGGCGCCATGTATCCTGTAAAGCTCCTGCCGGATATCCTGCAGGTCGTGGCAAAGCTGAACCCGCTCACTTACGGGATTGACGCAATGAAGCACGTAATATTTCCGGGCGCGACAGGCAGCATGGGGCCGGACTTTTCTCTGACTACAAGCAGCCTTGTGATCATCTGCTCGTCCGTAGTTTTTGTCCTCATCGCCGGAAAGGCGTTTGAGCGGAAAGGATGATGAAATGATAAACTATACATCAAAAAATCAAGGAGAAATAAAATGCTCCCCTTTTGTTTGACGACGAAAACGATTTCAGACGCATGGTTTCAGCTTATCTATAACCTCTTCGATAAAGCGTATTCCCAGAAGATACAGAAAGGTTCGTTCGAAAACGAGCAGTACCGCCTGCAGTATCCCGGGATCGCGGTCTTCATCGAGCATCCCTATTATGATATTGTTCCCACCATTCCGCCGGGTTTGGGTATCCCGGCTCCGACTTCGATGGAGTACATCGAAGACTATTTTGCCAATTACCTCATGAATCCGGAACCGGCTGAGAACGAGACCTATACATATGCAAGCAGGATACAGCACGCCATGCCAAAGGGCGGCACGCAACTGGAGCGGGTAATCGACATGCTGAAAAATACCCCGCTCACCAACCAGGCAGTCGTTGAGATAGCCGCCCCCGACGACCTCGACGTCTGCTTCGGGAAAGACGGCAAGCTCGACCCGCCATGCTTAAGGCTTCTTGACTTCAAGGTCGTTCCGAAAGGAGACGACCTGACTCTTACCGTAAGCGCCTATTTCCGTTCATGGGATCTTTGGGCCGGATTTCCCACAAACCTCGGCGGCATAGAACTTCTTAAACAATTTGTCGCCTCCGAGACCGGTTTGAAAAACGGGCCGATGTACGCATACAGCGCCGGCGCCCATATTTATGGTTACCAGGAAGAGATCGCGCGGATCAGGACAGTAAGGACGATTAAGCCGGTTAATTAGGCTTTTTCAACGGGGAATTTTATCGTAAAGGTCGTGCCTTTTTGGGGTTCGCTCTCTACTGAAATACTACCTTTGTGGTCCTGGATTATCTTGAGCGCAAAAGTCAGGCCGAGCCCCGGACCGTAGACTTTTGACGTGACCATCGGGTCGAAGATATTTTTGATCTTGTCCTGAGAAATACCCTTGCCGGTATCGGTAATCTCAACCGCCAGGGAGTTGCCGTTCATCCGGCTCAGGATCTTAAGCTTTTTTGTGCCGGCTTCCATTGCCTCAACAGCGTTTTTAATGAGATTGCAGAAAGCCCGCTTCAACAGTTTTTTATCTGCAACAATCGCGGGAAGGTCTTCCTGCAGCGCAATGTCGATTTTTACAGCCTTTTGAACAAGATCCTGTTCAAAGACCTTGAGGGAATCCTTAATGATATCATTGATGTTTGACGGCGCCTTCATCGATATGGACATAGACTTCAACTCAATCAGCTGTTTGATCATACTCTCCAGCACAGCAACGTCGTCGATAATCATCTGCATATAACGCTTATTGGGATCATCATCCGGGAGTTTCGAAAAAACCTTTCGCGCAAAACCGCCGATGGATGTAAGAGGGTTCCGGATTTCGTGAGCAACCTGTTCCATCATCTGTTCCAGTGCGCCTGTTTTCTCCTCAACGACCTTCTTCTCGTGGGTAGCCCTGATCGAGAGCAGAGAACGCACTCTTGCAGAGAGTTCTTTATAATCAAACGGCTTGGCCATATAATCATCGGCGCCGATGTCCAGTCCCTTGACCTTGTGCTCGACCTCACCTTTGGCAGTAAGCATCAGGATAGGGATATATTTTGTCTTCTCGTCGGCCTTGAGCCTCCGACAGACTTCGTATCCGTCCATAACAGGCATCATAACGTCAAGCACCAAAAGGTCAGGACCGTATTCGGCTACCTTCCTGAGAGCCTCTTCTCCGTTAAACGCCTCAGCCGTGTCATATCCCTCGGCACGGAACCTCTTTGTAAGGAGATCCACTGTATCGACGGCGTCATCCACTATCAGGATTTTAGGCCTCATCTCCATTTAGAATGCTCTCCCTTTTGCCTCTGATAAATGATTTGACCTGAACCGGCAGATCCCTTATATCTACGGGCTTTGAAATGTATCCTTCAAACCCGGCAATGATGGCTTTTTCCCGGTCTCCTTTCATTGCATGGGCAGTAAACGCGACTATGGGAATTTCCTGAAATTCCTCCAGGCTTTTGAGTCTTTTTGCAACCTCGTAACCGTCCAGTTTCGGCAGGGAAATATCCAGCAATATCAGGTCGGGTTTTTCTGCAACCGCTTTTTCGACAGCCTCTTCTCCGTCTGCAGCTTCGACCATCTCATAGCCCTTATTCCTGAGTACTTTTACGACAAGCTCCCGGCTGTCCTCATTGTCTTCAACTATCAATATCTTTTTCGGCATATTATTCCGGCCTTCTCATATATTTTGTGCTCCTATTATATAGCTTTTCCGGTTCTTGCGGCCATGCCTTCCTTTTAAAAAAAGTTTTCCTGTCCCCGGCCTTCATTTTTTCAGCGGTAAAGTGAAACAGAACGTGCTGCCTTCACCGTATCTGCTCTCAGCCCAAATGTTACCGCCGTGCAACTTCACCAGTCCCATGGCGATGCTCAGTCCGATCCCTGCACCTTCGTACCGGCGCATGAGTGTAAAATCGACCTGCACAAACTTGTCAAAAATTTTCTGAAGATCCTCTTCTTTTATACCGATCCCCGTGTCTTGTATACAGACCTCCACAAACGAAGGGACTTCCACATCTTTCCCTCCGCTGTAGGAAAGTCTCGTCGTTATTCTAATACCGCCTTTGCCTGTAAACTTTAGAGCATTTGATAACAGGCTTGTCAGTATCTGCCGGATCGCCTCTTCGTCACCATATGCCGCAGGCAGACTACTGTTCAGGTTAAGGGTACACACCAACCCCTTTTGTTTTATCAGAGGTTCAAATGATGAAACAAAAGATTCAATGAGCTGCTTCATATCGACTTCCTTCATATCCAGGGTTACCCTGGCCGATTCTATCCTCGAAATACTGAGTATGTCATCGATCAACTTCAGGAGATGATTTGCTTTATCCTTCACCTTTTTAAGGCTCTTTTCCTGCTCTTCATTGATAGGCCCGTCGATTTTATCCAGTAAAACCTCTGTGTATCCGATAATCGTGTTCATCGGCGTCCGGAGTTCGTGTGACATATTGGCCAGGAAAGCAGACTTCAACCTGTCAAGCTCGCGGAGCTCGGTTCTGTCTCTTTCCAGTTGCTCGATGAATCTGGTCCTCTCGACGATCAGGCTCTCGAGCTTTCTTTTCTCTTCGGATATCGCCATATAGGATTTATATATGCGTATGAAAAAAAGACTGACGGAGCCGACAAAAAAAAGTGAAAAAGTATTTAAGCTCCCGGTGACCGGCTCAAAGAACTTCCAGATATCCTGATTTCCGGTCGGGACAAGAACGTGCCTCAGGATATGGCCGAAAGACCGCGATACCGAAAACATAAGCCACGCGGCGGCAAGCCAGACCATGTAGTTCCAAAGGACATTCTCCCTGTCTTTTCTATACAGTGCGATGCTGGCATATAGGCTCATGGCGGACAAGCCGATAAATATGAAATTGCCGGCCATATCCGTAAAGAGAATCGGCAGCAGCGGCAGAACAACGGTTAAATTAGCCGGGGTCCTCTCTTTTTCCTCACGCAGATGCTCTTTCAGTCCCAGATAAAAAAAAAGCATTGCGATATTCAGCAATACAAAATCAAGCCGGCCTATATAATAAAGATATTCAAAGCGTTCAATATTAATACTCCTGATGAAATACTCCCACCCTTCTGTGCCGCCCACGGTCCGCGGGATGCTGATGAACTCTGCGACCCGTCCGACAAATACATCCAGATCCCATATCGTAAAAAAAATTACTGAAAGAAAAAAGTATCTCCATCCTTTTTGCTTATGCAAATGGTTTTGAATAATGGACCACAGCACGAAAGTAAATGCAACGAAAAGAAATATGCGTCCGAGTTGCTGGGTGTAGATTGCGGGATATTCATGCGGGACATAACCCCAGGCATTCAGGGGAAGCAGAAGGGAGAACAGCAACGAAAATAGTATTTTCAACTAATGCTCTCCGCCGTCTATTCGTTCATTGGTCCGTACTCATCTTATCCATGGTATCCCTGAGTTCCTGCAAAAGATCCTCCTTGCTGAGAATGACCTTGTTCAGTATGCCGTGTATCCTGCCGTTCAGATCGTCTATCTCTTTTTCGGTGAGGTCTCTTTGAGTGAGAACAATCAACGGAATTTCCCTGACCCCCTTGTCGGTTTTGAGATATTCGATTACATCAAAACCGGTCTCCGGCATCGTAAGGTTCAAAACAATTACGTCAGGCCTGAAATCCCTTATCGATTTTATTGCATCCTCGCTGTTATATGCTGTTGTAACCTGATATTCGGCCTCTTCCAGGACATTCCCGATCAGCCTCACCGTGTTGGGGTCGTTGTCAACGACCAGGACGCGCTTGATCTTTGCCGTCTTCTCAAGTTTTTTAATTTTTCTCAGGAGGATATCTTTCGCCACCGGTTTTATGATATATTCGGCTGCACCGAGGCTGAATCCCCGTCTCTGATCATCCACTATCGAAAGGACGATCACAGGGATATCCTGCGTTTCAGAATCATCTTTCAATTCCCTCAGGACTTGCCACCCGTCCTTGCTCGGCATCATGATATCAAGGGTAATGGCAACAGGCTTTATCTCCTTTGCTTTTTCTACCGCCCCTTCTCCGCTGAGAAGACCAACGACATTGTAATCGTCGCCCAGATATTTCCGCACTATATCAATCGCATCCAGATTATCATCAATAGCCAGTACAATCTTTTTCCCGCCGGCGCTATCTTTCGATTCATCAAAGATATCCTCCGCGGGTTTAGCTACAATGCTCTGGATAAGTTCACACCCTTTGCAGAAATCCACCTTTTCCGGATATGCGGCTATCTTCATACCGCTGCAATGTGTTCCCATGATAAGCCAGCATCTGGCTTCCTTGCTCCCGTAAGCGGGGCAGCTCGGCTGTCCGCAGCGTATGTATTCCCAGCATCGTATTGGTTTGCCTGCATATGCCGGTTCCTTCAGAAAATCAGCAGCGGGTTTTTCAAAATAATCCGCCAGGGCCTCTGCTATTCTCGTTTCAATTACCGGCTCTGCAGGTTTTTCGAGCATCTCCTTCTTCAACGGAAGCGTAAAGCAGAATTTGCTGCCTTCACCGAGTTTACTTGTAGCCCAGATCACACCCTTGTGCAGCGATACCAGGCCTCTGGCAATACTCAGGCCGAGACCTGTCCCCTCATACTGGCGGACGGTCGTAAGGTCCGCCTGAACGAACTTGTCGAATATCTTGCCGACGTCCTCTTCTTTTATACCGATCCCTGTATCTTCAACGCATATCTCCATAAAAATGGGTGGTTCACCCGGTCTGACGCCTCTTTCGGAAAACTGTGCGGAGACAGTAATACTTCCGTGCAGGGTAAATTTGACGGCATTTGACAGGAGGTTTATAAAAACCTCCCTGATCCGGTCCTCATCGCCGTAGATCAGAGGCAAGCCATCAGGGATGTTAATGACAAGTCTGAGTCCTTTCAGTTTCATCTGCGGCTCAAAGGTGGGAAGTACTGATTCGACCAACCATTTGAGGTCGATTTCTTTCGGATTCAATTTTATTTTTCCTGCCTCTATCTTCGAAATATCCAGGACATCATTAATCAACTGGAGGAGATGTCGTGCATTCGTCGCGACCTTTCTAAGACTTTTTTCCTGATCTTCGTTGACAGGGCCGTCGACCCCGTCCATCAAAAGGTCCGTATAGCCGATTATCGCATTCATAGGAGTGCGAAGTTCATGAGACATATTGGCCAGAAAAGTGGATTTTAATTTGTCCAGTTCCCTCAGGTCTTTATTCGCCCTTTCCAGCAATGTCAAAAGCCTCGTCCTTTCATTCAACAGAACTGTTTTCCTGTGCACTTCCTCCTCCAGTTTCTTGCTGAACGAAGCGACGCTTCCGACCATATAATTGAAAGTCCCGCCGAGAATTCCGATTTCATCTTCGGTTTTTACATTGACCGATACCGACATATCCCCCTCGGCAAATTTTTTTGCATTATCCGCCAGATCTTCTACAGGACGTCTTACCAATTTATTAATCATGAAATATATCAAGGTTATCGCCAGCATGAGGCCGAATAACGTTACCAGGATAGTCCGGTTCCGCTGGGCCGTGACAGTTGCGTAGATTTGCTCAGCCTCCACCCTTATTATCATGCTTCCAAGTACCTTTCTTGATGTACCATGGCAATGATGGCAGTCCGGATGATTCAAAATGGGATGTAACGAAACAAGATACCTCTTGCCTGAAACAACATCTTCAAAAGGCATGGATGCTTCATCTCCTGATACAAGAATATCGGTTAAAGTCAGAAGGGCCTGCCTGTTATTTATCGAATCCTCCACCTTTTTGCTGACCTTATTTTCATCGGTGGAATAGGTTATTTCCTGGTCAAAAGCACAGATAAATACCTCGACCCCTTTAGTTCTCTCCTGTATGTCCAATAAAGTTCTTTTAACACCGTCCTTGTCTCCCACCCACATGGGCGTTTTTATGCCTGCGTAGGTGGAAGCAGCAACTTCTTTGGCGAGCATTGTCATGAGCTCGATCCTGTCCTTGGTCCCGAAATATATTCGCACATAGATTTCGGCCGACATAATTACGACAATAGTCAGGACAATAGCCACCGTAATCTTATTGCCCAGTGACTTTTTTAAGGACCCGGACATGAGATATCCTGTTTTCATTCGATATTTCTCAATGCGCCCCGCCGTGTATCAGCGGCTTGTACCGGAAGGCCTTGACCCTTTCGGATGTATGACAGGATTCACAGTCCTCAACTGTCATCTTCCGTTTTATATGCTGCAGATTCCCCGTCTTAACGTGGAGTTCGCCGGGACCGTGGCATACTTCGCAACCTGCGTTTTTGAGGTGAGGAGTTTTTTCAAGACTTATGAAGCCGCCCGGCTTTCCGTATCCGGTGGTGTGGCAGAAGTAGCATCCCTTAATCTCTTCTTCCGTTAAGCTTTTTCTTACCCTTTCGATACTTTTAAAAGAAGTGCTTTTTTTCGCATAGGTCATGAAATTCTCATATTCGCTCTCATGGCAGCCTTTGCACATATCCGAACCAACATATATAGGCGCTCCGCCCTTTGCCCGGGCGAAACTTGCAGATATGCTCATTGCACACGACAGGAAAAAGACGGCAACAAGCAAATATAGAAAACGCCTCGATAAGTTCTTAACGGACAGCCCCATACTATCCACCTAAAAGACTTTTCAGTTATTTGATGTATTTTCCGTTATTACGCAAAAAATTTCAATAAATGATTGATGTATAATAATTTTATGGCTTTTGTAATCGCACTGGCGGGAAAAGGCGGCACAGGCAAGACGACTGTGGCGGCGCTGACCGTCCGTTACATTATTGACAAAACAAAGACGCCTGTTCTCGCAGTTGACGCAGATTCGAATCACTGTCTCAACGAAGCGCTGGGAGTGACGGTCCACGCAACGATCGGCGGATTACGGGAGGAATCGCTGCAGATAATCAGAAACGGCAGCAGCAGGCCGGGCGGGATGTCGATGGAGCAGATGTTCGACTACCAGGTGCAGCAATCTCTCGTGGAATCGAAGGGATTTGATCTGATGGTGATGGGCAGGCCCGAAGGTCCCGGGTGCTATTGCGCTGCGAATAACATCATAAGGAAATATACGGACAAACTCTCGGAGACATATCCTTATGTTGTGATCGATAACGAAGCCGGCATGGAACACTTGAGCAGAAGGACGACGCATAAAGTAAATCTGCTTCTCATAGTAAGCGACCCAACGGTAAAGGGTATTCAGACAGCGAAAAGGATCGATACCCTTGTCGATGAACTTCAGCTTGAAATTGAAAGGCGTGAAGTGATAATCAACAGGGTTGCCGGAAATGAGGGGATGCAACTGGAAAAACGCGCCTTGCAGTCCGGACTGCGGGTCGCGGGACTTGTTCCCCAGGACCCCCTGATATTCGATTTTGATCTTGCGGGAAAACCGGTCTTTCAACTCCCTGATGAGTCTATTGCGGTAAAGGCGGTATTCAATATTCTCGACTCTTTGAAACTTCGGTAGAATACAGGACTACTGTTTCTTTCCGGTTTTTCCCATCCTCTTTTTTATCTTCGGGATTACGACAAAAGTTATAATTATTACCGCTGCTATGATAAGTATTTCCATCTTTTTTAGTTCCTTTTACGGGCTATACAAATTTGAAATATTCTCCCGCAACTTCTTTTTAATGTATCATAACTGCCGTCAACAATCTACCTGAGTAATATTTACTTTTTTCTCAGGCACGGTATAAGTTTATCATTCCCTGCAGTAGCCGGGAGCCCTTTTTCCCTCCGGGTTATTTGACAAAAGAAGATTCAATATTGTATAAAATTAATTCTTGGGCGGATAGCTCAGTTGGGAGAGCACAGCCCTTACAAGGCTGGGGTCACAGGTTCAAGCCCTGTTCCGCCTACCATCCGATTTTGTTTCTGCAAAATCGGACTTAAAAGTTGAGATTTTAAAGAATCTTATCAGTTTTTAATTCCTTGAGTTGAAATAACTTTTAACTGTTAACTTGCAACTCAAACGAGATCAGTTAACTCTGCATGGGGTGGTAGTTCAGCTGGTTAGAACGCTGGCCTGTCAAGCCAGAGGTCGCGGGTTCAAGTCCCGTCCACCCCGCCA
>DCVG01000091.1 GCA_002328665.1 Nitrospiraceae bacterium UBA2194 | reverse complement strand
GCCTCAACTCTTCCTGAGGAGGCTTTCCATATGTTCCCCGAGACAGGGACATCGGAAGTCCACCTTGCCACCGGATTCCAGAATATCATTTACGACAGTAAGGCGCTGCCGCCGGAATTCAGGGAAGATATCTACAATTTTATCCGTCAGGAATATGCAAAGGAAAAGAAGGAAGGCCAGACCGAAGAGCAGTTCATTTACAGCACAAGGAAGAAAGGGTTCGGCCCGGTCAAGAAGAAATGGTGGGATCTGCCCGCAAGTGTCAAAGGGCCGATCATGAAAGAACTGTCGGATAAATTTGCACTGCTCTTCACGAAGCTTAAAGTTGCCGGTACAACAGAGATAGTAAAGAAGACAGTCAAACCGGTGATTATTGGAAAAGAAATAAACAGAGAGTTCGTGGAGTTGTAATAGATAACAGGTGTCAGGAAACTGCTTTCATAATCAGGAAGCTGACGAGAAATGCCAAAGATGGAGCTAAAACCCAGTTTGCAAGTATTTTCCTGATCAGATCGAGCTTTACGGTCTTCATCCCCTTGGACATCCCTACACCGCTTATTGCTCCGATGATACAATATGTCGTTGAAATGGGCATTCCGAGAAAGGTAAAAAAAAGTACGCACATCCCTGCTCCAAACTGTGCAGCGAACCCTGAATAAGGGTCCAGTGTGGTTATTCCCTTGCCTATTGTTTCTATTACGCGGTGGCTCAGGATGACCGCTCCGAGGAATACAAAAAGAGACCCTATGAGAGATGCCCGTATCTGTTCGATCAATCCTGAATGGATGACCGGGCCTAAAATGGTAGCGAGTTCATTCGCTCCGGTATTATAGGCTATTAAAATTCCGCTGAACACTAAAAGGGCCCTTAAAATTCTCTCGATGCGGAACAGGGAGAGTTTCGAAATGGTCTTTTCCATTGCCCTGTACAGCAACATGGCAGAAAAAAAAGCAACAAGAGGCGAGATTATCCACGAAACTACAATCTCCAGGAGGGCCGTAAAATTTACCTCTGCACCGGAAGCAATTGCAGAACCGGCCAAACTGCCGATTATTACCTGATGTGTCGAAAGGGGCAGTTTCTTCCAGTTGGAAACAATAATCAAAAAAGCGGCTACCGAAAGGGATATGCTGATAATGGAGAGGTTCACCTCTACAAGGTCTTTTCCGACCGTATCCATTACTTTTTGCCCCTGTACCAGTATCCCGATAAGGACAAAGCATCCGAACAGAAGCAATGCTCTTCGTAATTTTATTACTCCGCATCCTATACATATGCCGAGGGCGTTTGATGTGTCATTGGAACCGATACCGAAAGCTATGAGAATGCAGGCTGCAACAGGGATGAGTTCGGTCATCGAGCGGGATGGCAGTTCAGGGTCATCATGATGTCATCTCATGCTCAGATTGATTATATGGAGATAGTCACTGGCATCTTCGATCACGTCGCTTATATGGGTAAGATACGACATAAAATCCGAGATTATCCTGCCTTCCCAGAAGTCTTTTACATCTTTTCCCCTCAGTTTACTTATCAGATCAAATTTTATATCATCAACTTTTTTCTCATAGATCCTGATGGCCAGGGTTTTTTCCCGTAAATCCCCCTTGTTGAACAGGGTGTCAAAGGCGATTATGAGCATATCGCACATCTGGCGGTTGATATCAGAGATCTTAATACAATCTTCCATGATATCTTCATCCAGTTTTGGACCCAGGTGTTTAAACTCAAAGGCAGCGTCTTTCAGTACATCGAAGGCCTCGTCAACTATCTCGACGAACCTGCATATATTTGTGCGAAGAAACGGCAGGAAGGCGCCCTCATAGATAGTCGAAATGATCTCCCTCCGTATGCCGTCACCCTCTCTCTCGAGATCCGCGACACAATACATCTGATCTTTATCCCATTCTTCAATGCCCTTTTTGAAGCATTCCGATGCGGAAAGGAGAATCTGCATATGCCTTTTTATATTGTCTATAACCTTTTGCTCAGTGCCGCCCCCGAAAACTTTATTTAGCACTGTGACCCTCTCTTGCCCTTTTTATCAATTCGGCAGACATGACATCCAGCAATGAAACGATTCCGAGAATCTCTTTCCCCTGGGATATAAAAAGTCTGGTAATATTGAACTTGGCCATTAAATTGACAGCATGCTCGACATCTATCCCTTTATCAATGCAGACCAATGGTTTTGAAACAATTTCACCAACTTTTGTTTTATTCAGATCGAGATTCTTGGCCATGACTTTGTAGACGATGTCTCTTACGGTGATAACACCGTAGACATCTTTTTCATCTCCGGGTTTTACCAGCAAAGACCGGATCCTCTTGTCGATCATCCTTTCAATAGCATCGTAGATAGAAGCATCGGCATCCAGAATTTCCAATTTTTTCGTCATTATCTCATCTACCTTCATATTTCACCCCCTGCAGAAATTTACCCGGCATATTCGAAACAATCCAAATAATTGAAATAGTATGAGAAATTTGTACCGTTGTCAATGAAAATGTGCCTATTATGGAAATTATTATGAAAAGTTTGATAGAGTAAAACATTCTTTTTTTAAAGAGGTGATTCTATGCGTTTCTTTTCAATTCTGTATGTTATGTTCTTTATGCTCTCCTCTTCTGTTGCATACGGAGAGGTGAGACAAAAAACTTTTTCAAAAGAGGAGATAAAAAAGATGGTCGAAACAAAAGCTGTAATCGAAACAAAATTCGGGAATATTGAATTGAAATTCTTCCCGGAAACAGCACCGAATCATGTGAACAATTTTATCGAACTTGCAAAAAAAGGATTTTACGATGGGACAATCTTTCACCGTGTCATACCGGGATTCATGATCCAGGGCGGCGATCCCAATTCCAAAAGCCCGGATAAATCACAGCATGGCATGGGAGGCCCCGGATATACCGTTAAGGCGGAGTTCAATGAAAAGCCTCACAAAAGAGGCACCCTTTCGATGGCAAGGTCAGGGCATCCCGACAGCGCAGGTTCACAGTTTTTTATCTGTGTCGCCGACGCGCCTTTCCTCGACAGGCAGTACACTGTTTTTGGAGAGGTCTCTTCAGGGATTGAGGTAGCCGATAAAATCGTAAACGAGCCGAGAGATAAAAGAGACAACCCCAATGAACGCATCGAGGTGAAGGTCAGGATTATTGAGAAATGAAGAAATAATCGGGACCCGGCAACAATCGCCTGTTGCGAACCTTTCAGAATATGAATAAACGAATAAGTTCATTAATGCTGCTCGCAGTCGTAGTCTTTTTTTTCGTAGGTTGCTTTCAGACTGAGACCCGTGCGGGAGGTCCAGGCGTCTTCCGCTTCAGCGACAAAAAGGCAATCGCCTACGATCGGATGATCGATGACCTGGCAAAGACCGACATTGTCTTCATCGGTGAAACTCATGACAGAAAAGCTCACCACCGGTTGCAGCTCGATACAATAAAGGCTCTGCAGGCGAAGAAAATTCCTTTGGCTGTCGGGTTTGAAATGTTTGTCGACGAAAATCAGAAGGACCTCGATACATGGACGGCGGGTAAACTCACTGTTGAGGATTTCGTAGGAATATACCACAGGAACTGGAACTTCCCGTGGTCGTTGTATGAAGATATTTTTCTCCACATAAGGGAGGCCGGGATCCCCGCAATAGCGCTGAACGTGCACCCGGATATTGCGCGAAAAGTATCTGAATCCGGATTCGCTTCACTGTCTGAAGAAGAACTTGCAAAACTGCCGCCTGATACAGGGTGTGCAGTCGACGAACAGTATATGAAGTTCATTAGAAGAGCGCACGCAATGCACGGACATGGCGGAAAAGAATTCATCCATTTCTGTGAGGCACAGTTATTGAGAGACCAGGTAATGGCGCGCCACATATTGGAATATCTCAAAAAAAATCCCGGCAGAACCGCAGTCGTGCTTACGGGAAACGGCCATGCATGGAAGAGAGGGATTCCGGAACAGATTAAGAATATCTCCGCAAAAATACGTTATAGAGTTATATTGCCTTATATCCCCGGCTATATTGATCCGGCCGTCATGTCGGTCGAAGATGCGGATTATCTCTTATCTGAGTAGTATCTCCTCCTTTGAAGTACAATCCAGGACATTCCGGAATAGTAATGCTTGACTTTCGGAATATCCGGCCTTTATTATTTTCCAGTCGGGGCGTAGCGCAGCCTGGTAGCGCACACGGTTCGGGACCGTGGAGTCGAAGGTTCAAATCCTTTCGCCCCGACCATCTTTTTTCTTTTAATTTCAGGTAGTTATATCTTATAGCTATTCAAAAACCGCTGTCAAAATACTGTCAAAAATTCTGGTTCTTTCGTGAAAAAGTTGAAGGACATCAAATGAGAAGAATGTCTGGATTCCCGCCTCCGCGGGAATGACGAAAAAACATGCACTTAAGAACGTCATTCCCCGTCCGTCAATACGTAGGACGGATGATCGGGGAATCCAGGGTTTCTTCAACTTAAATACGAAAGACACAAAATTCTTATCTTTCTTTTTTTCAAAAGGTGCTCAGTGGTTTTACTACGTTTTTATTACGGTGCCTTCTTGCATGTTGCACTCT
>DCVG01000105.1 GCA_002328665.1 Nitrospiraceae bacterium UBA2194 | reverse complement strand
GCAGGCTACGATGACAGCTTTTTCTTCAGCAGTTCGTTCACTATCCGCGGGTTCGCCTTGCCCTTTGTCAGTTTCATCACCTGACCGACAAAAAAACCTGCGAGTTTTTCCTCTCCTGCTTTAAACCTTTCAAACTCGCCGGGGCTTTTTGCGATTACATCGTCAACGGCCTTCTCTATCTCATCCGAGTCGCTGATCTGAACAAGTCCCTTCTCCTTTACAACAACCTCCGCTTCCTTCCCTGTCTTATATATTTCATCGAAGACCGTTTTTGCAATCTTTCCGCTGATCGTGCCGTTGTCGATAAGTTTCAGCATGCCTGCAAGCTGTTCAGGTGCCAGCGGGCAGTCATCAAAAGATTTATTCTCTTCATTGAGCAGACGCACCAGTTCCCCTTTCATCCAGTTCGAAACGCTATTGGGTTTTCCGCCTGCCTTTACCGCTGCCTCAAACCAGTCCGCCATGGCTTTTTCGGATACGAGGAGGTCGGCGTCGAATTCCGGAAGGCCGTATCCGGATACAAAACGCGCCTGCTTCACATCGGGAAGTTCCGGCAGCGAAGCTCTTATCTCATCGGTCCATTTTTTGTCGACGACCATCGGGACGAGGTCGGGTTCCGGGAAATAGCGATAATCGTGCGCCTCTTCCTTGCCCCGCATCGACTCTGTAACCCCCATGCCTGAATCCCATAACCTGGTTTCCTGTATGATCTTCCCTCCGTCTCCGAGTACCTTTATCTGCCTCCTGATTTCGTAGTCAAGGGCCTTTTCCACGAACCTGAATGAATTGATATTCTTGATCTCCACCTTGACTCCGAATTCTTTTTGGCCGGAAGGCCTTACCGATACATTTGCGTCACACCGGAGCGATCCCTCCTCCATATTCCCGTCGCAGACACCGAGATACCTGAGAACGGCCCTGAGTTTTTTCATATACTCGACCGCTTCCCGGGGGCTCCTCAAGTCAGGCTCGGAAACGATTTCCATGAGCGGCACTCCGGCCCTGTTCAGGTCGATAAAACTAAAATTCCCTCTGTCCTCATGGATGTTTTTCCCCGCATCCTCTTCCATATGTATTCGCGTGATGCCGATTTCCCGGACTGTGCCGTCAACTATAATTGATATGCGACCGTGCTCGCATATCGGGAGTTCGTACTGGCTTATCTGGTAACCTTTCGGAAGGTCCGGATAGAAGTAGTTTTTTCTTGCAAACCTGCTGTAAAGGGAAATTGTGCAACCCGTGGCAAGACCTGTCCTGACCGCGAATTCAAGCGCCTTTTTATTCAGGACGGGAAGCACTCCGGGCATCCCGATACACACGGGACACGTCTGCGTATTCGGTTCCGAGCCGAATTTTGTCGAACAGCCGCAGAATATCTTTGTCTCCGTCAGCATCTGAGCATGCACCTCAAGGCCGATTACGGGTTCGTATTTCATAGGTCCGGGTCTCTCTTGTGCCAGTCCGTCGCCTGCTCATATGCGTAAGCGAGTTGCAGGACAGACTCTTCATCAAAGTGCTTTCCGATGAACTGGAGGCCGACCGGCAGATTGTCCGGGGTGAATCCGCACGGAACGGAAAGCGCGGGCACACCGGCAAGGTTCACGGATATCGTAAAAATATCGGAGAGGTACATCTGGAGCGGGTCATCCGCTTTCTCTCCTGCCTTGAACGCCGCGGAAGGCGAAGTCGGGGTCACAATCACATCCACACTTTTAAATGCTTCCTCGAAGTCTTTTTTTATAAGCGTCCTTACCTGCAGGGCCTTCCTGTAATATGCCTCATAATATCCTGAAGAAAGGGCATATGTGCCGAGCATGATCCTCCTCTTGACTTCGGCGCCGAAACCCTGCGACCTCGTCTTCATATACATCTCCATGAGATCTTTTCCCTCCGCCCTGAAGCCGTATTTAACGCCGTCATACCTGGCCAGATTGGATGAAGCCTCGGAGGTTGCGAGCACATAGTAGGTCGCAACAGCATATCCCGTGTGGGGCAGCGATACTTCAACCGGAACCGCTCCAAGGGATTCGAGTTTTCTTATCGCGTCCCTGACAGCCCGGGCGACTTCCGGATCTATTCCCTCTATGAAGTACTCTCCGGGTATCCCGATCCTGAGTCCTTTTATGTCTCTGCCGAGGGCTGCCGTGAAGTCAGGCGCGGAAACAGGCGCGGAAGTCGAATCCAGGGGGTCATGCCCTGCAATACTGTTCAGCAACAGGGCGGAGTCCCGCACATCCTTTGTGATCGGACCTATCTGGTCGAGAGAGGATGCGAAGGCGACGAGCCCGTACCGGGAGACCCTGCCGTATGTCGGCTTCATTCCGACGACTCCGCAGAGCGCGGCCGGCTGCCTGATCGACCCGCCTGTATCAGACCCGAGTGCGGCGATGCATTCATCCGCGGCAACTGCCGCAGCAGACCCGCCGCTCGACCCTCCGGGGATCCTTTTCAGGTCCCACGGGTTTCTTGTTACATGGAAGCCGGAATTTTCCGTGGAGGAACCCATTGCAAACTCATCCATGTTTGTCTTTCCGACAAGGACGTACCCTTCATCGTTTAATCTTGAGGTGACGGTGCTCTCATACGGAGGCGTGAAATTAAATAATATCTTCGATGCGCAGGTTGTGAGGATTCCCTTTGTGCACATATTGTCCTTAACGGCAAAAGGGACTCCCAGCATCGGGCTTGAGGGCCCCGCTGATTTTATCTTCGTCCCGGCATTCCGTGCCATCCCGGCCGCCTGCCCTTTTGTCAAAGTTATAAAAGCCCTTACCCTGTCTTCAACAGCGTCGATCCTCCGGTAGACTGAATTAATGAGTTCGGTAGCGGAGATTTCTCTTTTATCGAGTAGTTTTCTCGCCTCTGCAACCGTCAGTCTGAAAAGCTCCACTCACACCTCCTCTGAAGGATACGCAAAAGTTACAGAAAAATTGCAGCCAAATAACCTTGAATGCCTGATGAACCTGCCTTTGCACCTGATTACAATATTAATGTCCTTAACTCCTGGCCAATTGTCTTTGCCGTCATGCCCGAGGTTCTCAGTCGGGCATCCATGTTTCTTGAAGAGTGGATTCCCGCCTGCGCGGGAATGACGCCCTGGAACCTATTTTCGGGTCGATAACGACCTGAATATAAGCCTTATTGCAACATCATCAGCCAAGACCAGCCCCTTTTCCCGTACAATTGCCCCAGCTTCCTTGAAAGGTTTTATTATATTGTATTATAGTAATTTTCTGGTAGAGTTTTTCCGGACAAAAGTATTCTCTTGACAAAGCAGGATCATAGAAAACGTTTCGTGAGCAATTCACAGGTCAATAGATGAGGTTTATTCCATGAACCGCGAAAACCCGTTGGTCTCCATAATCGTCAGGACAAAGGACAGGCCAAAACTCCTGAAGAGGACGATACAGAGCATTGCCTTCCAGACGTACAGGCCCATCGAGGTCGTTCTTGTGAACGACGGGGGCTGCGACATTGATATCGAAAACCTGAAAACGATTCTCGGCAATATAGCGCTTAATTACATCCGGCTCGAAAAAAATATGGGCAGGGCGCATGCGGGGAATCTTGGGATCGGGAACGCAAAAGGGAAGTATATCGGTTTTCTGGACGACGACGACGAATTCCATCCGGAACATGTCCTGACCCTCGTCTCTTTTCTGGAGCAGAGCGATTACGCGGTGGCATATACCGATTCGCTCATGATCTACAAGGAATATAACCCCGAGACACACGAGCTGAATAACGAGGTGAAGAAGGAAGTGGTCTTTTCCCAGGATTTCAATTATGACAAGCTGGTCTTTGAGAATTATATCCCGTTCATGTGTCTGCTGTTCAGCAGAGACCCGCTTGTTGCGTCGGGCGGGTTCGATACCGGTTTCGACCTCTACGAAGATTGGGACTTGCTGATACGGGTAGGTAAAGAATATCCATTTTATCATATAAGACAGGTGACGGCGGACTATAACCAGTGGAGCGTCGATTTTCAGATATCACAGGTCAACAGAGATCCGATCTTTCTGCGGCAGGCCTATTTAAGGGTTTTGTCGAGACACATCGACAAGGTCACGCCGAACAGGATCCACGACTATATGTCGGGCTACGTACGTACAAGGCATCTGTTAAAAGAGGCAAGAAACGAATCTGATCTCTATAAAAGCCTGATAGGGGAACGGGATTCCCAAATCGACAGGCTCGGCGCCGAACTGAACCTGAAGGGGCCGCAGGTTGAACAGCTCTCGATACAATTGCAGGAGAGGGACGCCCTGATGAATAGCCTCTCCGCCGAATTGAAAGAAAAGGTGTTGCAGGTCAATAGCCTCTCCGCCGAATTGAAAGAAAAGATGTTAAAGGTCAATAGCCTCTTCGCCGAATTGAAAGAAAAGATGTTAAAGGTTAATACCCTCTCCGCTGAATTGAAAGAAAAAGACGCCTATATTGATGTCCTCATTGCCGAGCTGAGAGAGAGAGGGTCGCTGGATACCCTAATTGTCGAGCTGAGAGAGAGGGGTTCACAGCTTGAAAGTCTCTATGCCGAACTGAAAGAGAAAGGCCCCCGGGTAGAAAAACTTTATAACGAATTGCGGGAAAGAGATGCCCAGATCGGCAAGCTTTATGCCGAACTGAAAGAGAAAGGACCACAGGTCGAAAATCTCTATAATGAGCTGAAAGAACGGGCATTGCAGATGGAAGTCCTCAACGGAAAACTGAAGGAGAGGGACACGCAGGTTGAGAACCTGACGTCTGAAGTGCGTGAGCGCTCCTCGCAGGTGGAGGCCCTCGTGAACCAGCTCAGGGAGCGGTCCTCGCAGGTGGAAATTCTCACTGCCGATTTGAGAGGAAAGGATGCCCAGCTCCTGATCCTTCACGATATACTCAAAGACAGGGAAAGTCTCATAACCGCAATGAAAAATACACGCGGCTGGAAGATCCTGGAGCGCTTTCGGAAAATCAGGGACCGGGTCCGGGCAGCGAAAAAAGGACCGGACCTGCGGTCTCCGGAGCAGTCGATTCAGAAAACCGATCAGAAATCACTTTCTGATACGTCTTCTGAAAAAGCGCGTGCGTTCAGCAAGAGACCTGATTTTTCCACACTCTATCTTGACGTGACCGGCAATTCCATTCCGTCAAAAGTATCGGTAATCATTCCTACCAGGGATGCCGGAGACGAATTCGATTACACGCTGCGAAGGATCACCCGGCAGGAGGGTATCGGGGAGATAGAACTGGTCATAGTCGATTCGGGGTCCAAAGACAACACGATGAATCTTTGCAACAATTACACGAGAAACATCTTCCATGTCTCCCCTGAGGAATTTCACCATGCCCGCACACGCAACCTCGGAGCGGAAAAAGCGACGGGTGAATTCCTGGTATTCACTGTTCAGGATGCCATTCCCGTCGGTAATCAGTGGCTATATAAACTCATTCATCCGATCCATCAGGGGAAAGCAGCGGCTGTTTCCGCGCGTCAGATCCCGCGCGCCGAC
This sequence comes from Nitrospiraceae bacterium UBA2194, assembly GCA_002328665.1. Classification (GTDB taxonomy): domain Bacteria; phylum Nitrospirota; class Thermodesulfovibrionia; order Thermodesulfovibrionales; family SM23-35; genus UBA2194. Next base: position 2,412 of record DCVG01000105.1, on the reverse strand, counting down.
GCAGATCTCTTTGCAAGCTGGGCGATGTGGGTTCATACCAATTATATGGGATACGATCACGACCGTACGGCCTCGAACGCAGTGCTTAAGAACTTCGACAGACTGGACATGCAGGGGAAAAGAGCTGCTGCGAGTCTGGACAGCGTATGCCTGGGGATAAAGAAAACAACCTTTGATAAATACGGGTTTCGTTCCGGTTATGCGGAAGATTTCGATCTGGGCATCCGGCTGCTGAAAGACAACCATATCCTCCTTTTCCAGTCAACCAATGCAATTATCCACTCCCATAACCGGCCTGCAATGTATTTCCTCAAGAGAGGATACATCGACACCGTCTACGTATGGGACCTCATCCGGAACGAAAGAAAAAATATACCTGTCGAACCGGTCCTCGAAACCGTAAGTTATTTATATGCCGTGGTAAAAGTCTGTATTTCAGCGCTGAGTGTTGAATGTGAACTGGGAAAGGAACCCGTGTTTCTGGTGCATTCCTTCCTGAATAATCTTGAGAAGAAGATAAACGGTTTTAATCCTTCATGGCAGCCGGTGAGCGGAGATCCCCATCTCGATGATTTCTTCGAAAACATCGCGCCCAGAAATCATCAATACATCGCATCCGGGATTTTTTCGGGACTGAAAGAGAGTTTGCTGAGTTTCTCCGATTACGTGAAATGTTATCAGACGGTCGACGATATAAAAGAGGATTTTCTCAGCAGTATCTACAAGCTTTTCTCCAATACGGCGGGCTACTATATGGGGGCAAACACGCAGGACGGCATCGATTCGCTCGGCAAGGGGATCTGAATGAGAATATTGCTCGGAGTACACCAGTTTTTCCCGCACCACTATACCGGAACAGAACGGTATGTGCTGAACCTCGCAAAACAGATGCAGAGGATGGGACATTTCGTCAGGGTCCTTACCTATTCTGTAATGGACCAGGACGGTTTCCGCGATGGGTTTTCATCCCGTATGCTCTGCAAGGAATATGTTTACGAGGGCGTTCCGGTCACAGCGGTCCGGCATAAGGAAAAACCGGGCGACCACACCTTTTGCTTTGACCTGATTAATACCGATTTCTACAACGAGACAAGGAACATGTTTATAAAAAACAGATACGACATTTATCACTGCGCCCATCCCTTCAGGATATCCGCCTCGATTCAGGCAGCAAGGGATTCGGGAATAAGGATCGCCTTTATGTGCACCGATTACTGGCTGATGTGCCCTCTCGGGATTATGCGCCGGACCGACAACACACTCTGCGAGGGACCGGATGAAGGACGCAATTGCCTGAAATACTGTTTTTCGCATCTTACAGAGGAAGCCATGCGGCAAAGGATCGCCGACTCACGGAAACTGATAGAATCATGCGACTGTCTTCTGTCGCCGTCCGATTTTCTTATCGGACTCTTTAATGAGAATCATTTCATTACACCGGACAGGTTTGTCCTCTCCCGGCACGGGTTCGACTATACGAAGAAAAAAGACCACGCTATAAAGGAGACTAAAAACCCGGTTGTGTTCGGATATATCGGCACCATCCAGTATCACAAGGGCGTCCATGTCATGGTGGAGGGGTTCAAAAAAAACCGGAACAAGAACGTACGGTTGCAGGTCTGGGGAGGGTGCTTTAATGAGATCGAGTACCAGAGGAATCTCATGGAAACAGCAGAAGGAGATACACGCATTGAATTCAAAGGGTCCTATAGCTTCAACGACGTCGAGGATATCCTNNCCTGTCATCACCTCCGATGTGGGAGGGATGAAGGAAATGATAAAGGACGGACACAACGGCCTGACCTTCAGGGTCGAAGACCCGGCAGACCTGGCAGCGAAGATCGCGTTAATTGCCGAATCTCCGGAGCTTATCGCAAAATTCAGAAGAAATATCCAGTACCCGCTCCGCGTCGAAGACGAGGCGTTCAATACCGAACTGGTTTACAAACAGATACTGTCTTAATATAATTGAGGCAAATACATAATCTGTTTCATGGAGGACTGACAATGGATAGACATTTATACGTTTCCGGGAAAATAAGAAAGTCCATATGTATAACGCCGCTTCTGCTGTTCATCTTTTTTTTGCTCCCGGCGTGTGAAAAAGAAAAGGCAACTGCACCTGAGGGACAAGGCCCTGTTGGAACCTGCGAAATACTTGATAAACTGCCGCAGGAGGTGACGAAACCTCTTGAGATCAATTTTGGTAACAGAATCAAACTCACGGGTATCACAGTCGATAAAAAAGCTGAGGATATGCTGCAGGTATCATATTACTGGAAGCTTATTGAACCGCTGGAGGCTTACAATACTGTATTTGTCCATTTTACCGACAAGGACAACAAAGGCATGTTTCAGAACGACCACCCTTTCTGCTCCGGGAAGTCTTTTGCGGAACTGAAAGACAGGATT
>DCVG01000130.1 GCA_002328665.1 Nitrospiraceae bacterium UBA2194 | reverse complement strand
TAGTATACAGACACTATTTATTCTATTTACCACTTACTTTCTTATGAGGAGTGTCCAGTATCCTGTCTTTTCCCACGATTTCAGAAAATCCTTTTCCGCAAGAAACTTGTTCGTCTTCTTTCCTGAATTCACAAAAACGCCCCTATCGTCATATCCGACAACGACCATGAAATGGTTAACCTGATACAGGGATATCCCGTAATCGACAAGGACTATGACAGGATATCCGGACGAGATGTTTTTTTTCAGGTCCGGCAGACTGCTTTTGTACTGCTTTGCGTTCAAGCCTTTTTTTTGCGCGTAAATAACCATGTCCACTGTTAAAGTGCCCCTTGCCGTTTCACTGAAAATCTCGTGTGCGATATCTTCAGGCGCTGCAGAAATTCCCCAATAATTCAGCACTCCCGCAAGCGAAGAAGGTCCGCATTGAAAGTCTTCCTGAGGAAAAAAAGGCACCTTTTCTATGATAAAGCGGTGGCTGCCATCATGTTTTATTGCCGCAGGAGCACAAGAGGACATATGCAGAGGAAACAGCAGCATTATAAAAAATGATAAAGGCTGTTGAAGAGTTTTTATCACGACACTCCAAAAAAAAGACCTTTTGAGAGCGGACAAATCCGCCTCCGCAGAGCATCCCTGCCGAGGTATAAAAAATAATAACGGTCGTTTATAAAAATTCCGGCACAGCCTTTATCATTGCACGGTTCACTATATTCCGTCATACATGCTCTATTTCGTAACTAAAACTTTGTGCCCTGTAAGTTTCAAAAGCACAACAACGAGTATGGCGATCACCAGAAGTGCGATGATCACACCGAAGGCGTCACCCTGACCTATTTTGATATCGTCCAGTTGAAGAGCAATCTGGTGTATCTGTCGGTCGCTGAGTTCTGCAAGTTTCGCTTTTGCCTCCTCCTGGGTGAGTCCCAACTGCCTGAATCTTTCACCGACCGCCTTTAATTCGAGTACCTGCCGGATTTTTTCGAGATCGGCAGCCCGATCTGCCTGCGAAAGCGCGATCATCTCGGACGGCGCCATTCCGGCATCGACTCGCGGAGCAATTGCGATAATAAACATTGCCAGGACAAGATACCATGAAACAGACCTCATGAAAGGAATCCTCATACATTCACCTCCTTTCCGTTAAAATTTCTTCATCTTGCGGAGATAGGCGGCAGAGTTCCTAAAAGGTACTTGAAATCCTCGTCTTCAAGCCTGAGCCCCAGGCCCGCATACCCGCCCCGCCATTTGCTGTTGAAAATATTGTCGACCCCCGCCGACACGAACACCTTTTTGAAGACAAAATAATTAACTCCTACCTTCACATGCGGGTTTTTGGAGTCCTCCTCATCATTACTGAAATCCCACGCATCCGCAGTCAGCTTTCCCCTGTCGTTATGGAAGAAAAGGTCTCCACCGACTCCGAACGTATTTTCTGTTATTCCAAGCCTCAATGCAGCATCCTTGTATCTCATCGCATACTGAGCGGTAAACTCCAGCCTTTTCTCTGTCTCTACTTCCTTTTCCTTTGTCGTTCCTGAAGCGGTTGTCCTTGTCTTTTCCGTTGTCGTGGTCCTTCCCAAAGGGTCACTGACAACTCCGAGGATATAATATCTCTCCGGTCTAGGCTGAAGTGTAAGATAAAAATATCCCTTTGCCTCATCAAATTTTGTGAGGTATTCCCCCTGAAATGTCAGGAAAGTCCTGAAGCGATCCACCGCCGATATGGTTTTCTCCACCCCCTCGGCCGCCCTGGTTACGGAATTATACAGACGGTCGTCCTGAACAAGCTTGCCGAGAGACCCCTCCCCTTTGCTGACTTTTGAGGTGATATCGTTCAGAGACTCAACAGTACTTTTTATGACCGGCCTGTTTTCCTCCACCATGGCCCTCAAATCAGCAGTCGCCTTATTTAAATTCGAGATAAGGTCAGGTCCTTCGTTCTTCAACCGGACTGAGAAATCTTTCAGATTATCGACCGTTGCAGTCAGGGGTTCCCTGTTCTTTTCTATAAAGTCATTCAGTGACGCGGTAAGAGTGCTGACGTTCTCAAGAACGACTCCCATTTTCTGATCGTTTGAAGTGATCGTCCGGTTGAGATTTTCGGTAATCGCTCCCAGATTCAGGACGGTTTCTTTAAGGGAACGTTTGGCCTCTTCCGTACCGAGTGATTCGTTTAAAGACTCGGCGAGCCTGCTGATGTTCTCCGACACCTTTGAAAGTTTGCGGACCATATCATCGATATCGACTGTTTCCAGGACATACATGATGGTGTCTCCGTTTTTGAGCTGAGGTTTAAGGGAACCGGTTCTGATTTCGAGATATTTGTCCCCTAAAAGTCCTGATGCCCTGATGGAAGCGCTCGCGTCGCTGTAAAGCTGAATGTCCTTCGATACCCTCACCGTCAGTTCGGCTTCGCCCTCTTTAAGCTCGATTCTTTCGATAACCCCTGCGTCTACACCGGCGACCTTGACTTTAGTCTTTTCATCGAGTCCCGCGACGTCCCTGAAATGGATATGATATATGTCTCCTTCTTTTCTCATCCAGTCGAGTCCCCCGACTTTGAACGTCATAAAGAGCAGTACCGCCGCCACAAAGACAGCGAACAATCCTACTTTAAGCTCTGTCGAGAGACTTTTCATCATGGACCCCTTCTATCTTTATCGGACCTGTTGCGCTTCCGGAGATAAACTGTCTGACGACAGGGTTTGTCGTATTCCTGATCTCCTCAGGAGTTCCTGTTTCGACAATCTTCCCCTCATACAGCATGGCTATCCTGTCGGCAATCTTGTATGCGCTGTTCATATCGTGTGTAATGGCGATGCTCGTGACCGAAAGACGCTGCTTCATCCCGATAATGAGCTCGTTTATCGCGTCGGCCATGATAGGGTCAAGACCGGTTGTGGGTTCGTCGTATAAAAGTATCTCGGGTTCATGCGCAATTGCCCTCGCGAGCCCTACCCTTTTTTTCATGCCGCCCGACAATTCCGACGGCATTAATTCCTCAACTCCTGCAAGCCCGACAAGCCTGAGCTTTTCAGCGGCAATCGCCTTCGCTTCATTGATATTCATTTTTTTGCTTCGCAGCAGAGAGAACCCCACGTTCTCCCAGACAGTCATGGAATCGAAAAGCGCCGCCATCTGAAAAAGCATCCCGAATTTCTTCCTTTCTTCGTAGAGTTCATTCTCCTTCAGCGTTGATATATTAACACCATCCACCATCACCCTGCCATCATCGGGCTTCAGAATTCCGATGATATGCTTTAAGAGCACGCTCTTCCCTGAACCGCTTCCGCCGATGACGACCATGCTCTCGCCTTTTTCGACGGTCAGATCGACGCCCCTGAGGACATGGTTTTTAACGAAAGATTTATGCAGATTGATGATTTCTATCATAATTCAGAATTCAAACTACTTAAAAAGCCATGACGAGAGGAAATAATCCGATATAAGTATCGTCATCGAAGACAATACTACGGCGCCGGTCGTAGCCTTGCCGACCCCCTCAGCTCCACCCCTTGTATAAAACCCTTTGTAACAGCTTATGAGTGATATGCTCGCACCGAAGAAACCGGCTTTTATCAGACCGTTCAGGATGTCGCTCACCTCCAGATAATCCCACGTCCTTTTCCAGTACGCGATCGAACTCGTTTCGAAAAGGCCGACTGTCACGAAATAGCCGCCCAGAATGCCGGTTAAATCAGCGACAGCGGCAAGCGCGGGAAGCATGACTATCCCGGCCACGAATCTCGGCACTACGAGATATTTTATCGGATTTGTCGCCAGTGTATCGAGGGCGTCGATCTGCTCCGTAACCCGCATAGTGCCCAGTTCGGCAGCCATAGCAGCGCCGGCCCTTCCCGCAACGATAAGACCTGTAAGCACAGGGCCTAATTCCCTCGTCATCGACAGCGCGACAACGGTACCGACAAGCGCCTCTGCGCCGAACCTCTTGAAACCCGTAAAGGTCTGCAGCGCGAATACCATTCCGGTGAATATCGCGGTTATCAGGACTACGGGAAGAGACCGTACACCTATTTCGAGCATCTGCTTGAAGGTATTTCTCACTTCGAACGGAAGACGGAATAACTGTTTCAGCGCAAGAAACAGCAGGATCAGCACCCTGCCGAGTTCTTCGGAAAAACGTATGACCGCTCTTCCGATAAGTTCAACTATTCTCAACATAGGTCTTCTCCGATTTTCCTCCCATGGATGTCAGGACTTCATATGATATAGTACCGGCTTTCACGGCAAGTTCATCCGCTGTTATCCGCTCATCCCCCTGTCTTCCCAGGATCACGACTTCATCGTTTTCCCGCGCACTTTTGATATCCGTAAGATCGACCATGGTGAGGTCCATGCATACCCGTCCCACGACAGGCGCCCTTTTCCCCCTGACGAGGATTTCTGCATTATTGGAAAAAGACCTGCTGTAACCATCCGCATAGCCTATTGAAATGACCCCTATCCTGCTTTTCCTTTTTGTTACGAATGTCCTTCCGTAGCTGACCGGAGTTCCCGGCGGAATGTTTCTTATGCAGAGAACCTTTGATTTTATTGTCATTGCAGGAATAAGGTCTGTTTCAGCAGAGAAGGCAGAGGAGGGAATCGTCTGCCTGGCGAGCGGCGAGTAGCCGTACAGCACAATCCCCGGCCTGACCGCATCGAAATGGGCGTCTTCGAGACTCAGCACAGCAGCGCTGTTTGCAAAATGAGAAAATATCTTTCTTCCCAATTTCCCCGAGACTGCTTCCCGAACGGCGTTAAAACGGCTTATCTGGAGAAGAGCATATGACCTGTCGGCAAGGTCTGCTTCCGAAAAATGGCTCAGGAGGCCGCAGAGTTCAATGCCGGGCATCATGGATATTTCCACAAGTTCGTCTGCGATCCGGTTTCCGTTGAGCCCCAGCCTGCCCATCCCCGTATCGATCTTTACATGTATTTTTTTTAAGGCTTTCTTTTTTATCGCCGCCTTTGACAACGACAGGGCGGCGCCGATATCATGGACAACAGGAATGAGGTCAAGATCAAAAATATCTTCATAGTCCCCATGGTCGAACAGGACGATGATTGGGACATTTATACCGGCTTCCCTGAGTTCTCTTGCTTCGCTGATGTATGCGACCGCAAGGTACGGGACGCCCTCTCCGACAAGCTTTTTCGATACTGCTGCAGCACCGTGGCCGTAAGCGTCCGCCTTGACAACTGCAATTACCTGACGGCTCCTGACGATCTTTCTGACAGTTCCAAGGTTATGAGCTATCGCCGATAAATCGATTTCTGCAATAGCGCCTCTATTCACCTTCTTCTTTGTCTTTTTTCGATTCCTTCTCTTTAGTGGGCGTTACATCAATCTCTTCCTGCTCCTTGACACTCTTCTTAAAGTTCCTTATCGCCTGACCTATGCCGCTTCCTATTTGCGGAAGTCTTGTAGCGCCGAAGAGAACAACGATTATAACCAGGATAATAAGCAGTTCTTGCGTTCCTAAACCAAACATTTCGTCCCTCCTGTCTTTTTCGTAAAATCTTCCATCGTATTTATATTAACAAATGACCTTCCTTCAGGATCTATCGCCCTTACCTCTTCTTCACTGATATAAAGAACATTCAGGTTCCTGAGGAAATCCCGCAGTCTCTTATCCCCATATCTTAAATTGCCAAATATTCAGGCCACTTATGATAGTTTATTCAAAATCTGCTTTTAATACAAGACAAAACCTAAACGTTGCATAAGATATGAGGTTTCTTGACAAATACAGGTATCTCTAATAAAGTAACCTCATGACCGGTGGTAATGTTCTCACTGTTACCAATAAATTATCAGGGAGGCCACGCTTATGGTACACGCAAAGATAACGCATGTTAAAGGGCTGCAGTTCGTGGGAGAGGCTTCGTCAAACCATGCAATCGTAATGGATGGAGACCCTCCGGCAGGCGGTCATAATTCCGGATTAACACCTATGGAGCTCCTCCTGGTTGGCATCGGAGGATGTTCGGGGATGGATATCATCTCTATTCTCAGAAAGAAGAAGCAGGATGTGACAGGTTTTGAGATAAACGTGAATGGTCGGAAAGCCGAAGATTATCCGAAGAAATTCGATGATATATCGCTGGAGTTTGTCATAAAAGGCAGAAATATCTCTGAAGAGGCGGTAAAAAGAGCAGTCGACCTCTCGATGACAAAATACTGTTCTGTAAAGGCGGCCATGGAAGGCTCTGCAAAAATATCCTTTATCTACCGCATAGTTCAGGGATAGAATTTTCAGAGGAATTTCTACTCCGGGTTCATGGCCGTCATTTTCCGATATATTGCAACTCTCGGGTTCATAGGATATATCCCCTTTGCGCCTGGCACTTTCGCTTCCCTTTTCGCATTCATCGTCTACATCCTTGCAAAGCCTTCAGCGCATCTGCTTATGGTTTCGTTACTGTTCATCATCCCCGTCGGTGTCATTGCCTCCCACTTCACTGAAAAGCTGCTGAAGGAGAAAGACAGCAGGCACATCGTAATAGATGAATTCTGCGGATATCTTCTTTCAGTGCTTTTTATACCTTTCACTTTTATCCATGCCCTTTCCGCCTTTCTTTTATTCAGAATTTTCGATATACTAAAACCGTTTCCGATCAGGAAAATCGAGTCCGCTCTGCCCGGCGGCAGCGGCATAATGGCGGACGATATAGCAGCCGCCGTATATACGAACATGGTTTTGCAAATATGGGAATGTGTCAGGTGACACCGAAAAAATGAACCTCAGATGCTTTATCGCAATAGGGATAAGCGAACCGATACGCCTGGAAATCTCAGACCTTATTGACGTCCTGCAAAAATATGATGCCGATATCAAATGGGTAAAGCCTGACAATCTCCACTTCACGTTGAAATTTCTCGGAAATACCCCCGAAGAATTACTTCCCGAGATTCATGGATCACTTTTGGCGATTGCATCTTCCCTTGAGCCGTTTTATATTAATATATATGGATCCGGTGTGTTCCCGAACAAGAAATATCCCAGGGTGATCTGGGCGGGTGTGAAGGATTCGGATATCATGATACGACTCAAATATGCACTTGAAAACGCCATGTCACTCCTCGGCTTTCAAAAAGAGGACAGGGAATTCGACCCGCATCTCACGCTCGGAAGAGTTCGCTCGCGGAAGGGCATTTTACATATAGTCAATGAACTCGATACCGTCGCAGAGAAGGATTTCGGCAGTATCCATGTTCGTACCGTCCGCCTGATGAAGAGTGATTTACGACCCGGCGGGCCTGAATATACCTGTTTATATGATGTCCCCCTCGGACGGGAAAATACGCCGTAACAAAAATCGCGTGATTGCAGCTATACTGTTATAACCATAAACATGGAGGAACGATGATAAGCAAGGATACGGGCAAAGATACAGGCAAGGATAAGGTCAGGGCGCTCGAAATGGCCATAACCCAGATCGAGAAGAGTTTCGGCAAAGGCGCGATCATGCGTCTCGGCGCCGAAGGTGTGGCAGAAGGCATCCAGGTGATACCAACAGGTTCCCTGACTCTTGATATCGCAACCGGCATCGGGGGGTTCCCGAGGGGAAGGGTAATCGAGATATTCGGACCGGAGTCATCCGGAAAGACTACCCTTGCGCTGAATGCTATTGCACAGGCTCAGGCTACGGGAGGTACCGCTGCCTTTATCGATGCCGAGCATGCCCTCGATGTAATATATGCTCAGAAACTCGGGGTAAAAATTGAAGACCTCCTGATCTCTCAGCCCGATACCGGGGAGCAGGCCCTCGAGGTCACAGAGGTTCTAGTGAGAAGCGGAGCGATAGACATCGTTGTGATAGATTCCGTTGCAGCCCTTGTGCCGAGGGCGGAAATCGAAGGGGATATGGGAGATTCCCTCCCGGGATTGCAGGCGAGGCTAATGAGCCAGGCATTGCGCAAGTTGACGGCGGCAATCTCGAAATCCCTTACCACAGTCGTATTCATAAACCAGATAAGGATGAAGATAGGGGTTATGTTCGGCAGTCCCGAGACGACGACCGGAGGCAATGCCCTGAAATTCTATTCTTCGATGAGACTCGACATCAGGCGGATCGAAAACATCAAGGAGAATCAGGAGACCATCGGCGGAAGGGTAAGGGTCAAGGTGGTCAAGAACAAAGTTGCGCCTCCCTTCAAACAGGCAGAATTCGACATCTATTTCAACGAGGGAATCTCGCGGGCAGGAGAGATTGTCGATATCGGCGCCGACAAAGGTTTCATCGAAAAATCAGGGGCGTGGTACAGCTATGGCGGGAACAGGATCGGCCAGGGCCGTGAGAATGCGAAGGAATTCCTGAAAAACAACCCTGAGATCGCGAAGGAAGTCGAAAGCAAAATCATTGAGTCTCTTCAATTAGGGAGGTAGCAATGGATATCAATGAGCTTTTAAAAAAGGCACACTCTCTGGATGCATCGGACCTCCACATTAAAGTCGGTTCACCGCCGATCCTGCGGATATACGGAGAGCTTACCCCTCTTACCTCTGAAAGAAAAGTCACCCATGAAGATGCTTTACAGATAGCCCTTGCCGTTATGAACTCCGGCCAGGCGGAAATATTCAAGAAGAAGAGCGACATAGACCTCGCTTACAGCTTGCCGGGACTCGGGAGATTTCGCTGCAACGTCTTCAAACAGAGGGGCACGGTAGGCCTCGTTTTCAGGGTCATACCCACGAGAATCCCGACAATCGATGAATTGAACCTCCCTGAAATCATTAAGAAAATATCGATGGAGCAGAGGGGACTTGTTCTTGTTACCGGAACGACGGGGAGCGGCAAGTCGACCACCCTCGCCTCGATGATAGACCAGATTAATTCCATGAGAACAGAGCATATCATGACGATCGAGGACCCGATAGAGTATCTGCACAGGGATAAAAACAGCATCATCAACCAGAGGGAGATAGGGAGCGATACGGAGTCGTTCAGCAAGGCTTTGCGGCAGGCCCTCAGGCAGGACCCCGATGTCATCCTCGTTGGTGAAATGCGGGATTTCGAGACTATTCAGACATCTCTTGTTGCCGCTGAGACAGGTCATCTTGTATTAAGCACCCTGCACACGATCGACGCCACGGAGACGATAAACAGAATTATCGCCGTCTTCCCGCCTTATCAGCATAAACAGGTCCGCATGCAGCTTGCTTCGGTATTGAAGGGGATTATATCGATGAGACTCATGCCTAGGGCGGACGGCAAAGGAAGGGTGCCTGCAGTCGAGGTCCTTGTTGCCACCGCTATGATAAGAGACTGCATCCTCGATCCCGATAAAACGAAGACAATCCCTGATGCCATCGAACAGGGTGCTGTGCATTACGGCATGCAGACTTTCGACCAGTCCCTCTTCGGTCTCTTTAAATCGGGCCTCATAACCTATGAAGAGGCGCTGAGACGGGCAACCAATCCGGATGATTTCGTCCTGAAGGTCAAGGGCATACAGTCTACGAGCGAACTGTCGATCGAGGAGCAGCTTGCGATGAAGCCTGAAAAACCCGATGACAAAGACAAGATGAAAATTGAAAGATTCGCACGCTGAGGCAAAGCATTATGCCCTGAAACTCCTGAGCTACAAAGGAAGAAGCGAAAAAGAGGTTGAAGAAAGACTAAGGAAAAAAGGCTTCGAAAAGGCCGTGGCTTCTTCGGCAATACGCTATCTCAAAAGTATCGGACTTATCGATGATGCGGCATTTGCGGAAATATTGAAGAGAGAAGCGCTCGGCGCAAGACTGCTCAGCGTTAATGGAGCGAAAAGGTACCTGTTCAGCAGAGGAATACCGGCAGACGTTATTACCGGCGTCTTCGCCGGCGATGAAAATACGGATACGGGGAACGCCAAAAGCCTCATCGAGAAGAAGTTGAGGGTGTTGCGGGACTGTCCTGCAGAGACCGCGAAGAGGAGGCTGTACAATCTTCTTGCAAGGAGGGGATATTCCTGGGAGACGATAATGTCAGCGCTTAAAGATTCAAATTTTAATCAGGAGGATAAAGCATGAAAAAGTTTTTGTTCATAATCGCGGTTGTACTTTTTCTTTCGCAGGCAGGATGCACAAAGGCTGTGAGATACACTGAAGATGAGATAAAGGATTTTTCCCCTGCTGTCCAGGAAAATATCAGACAGGCCCGGATCGACCTCGGAATGTCGCAGGCGCAGGTAAGATATGCATGGGGTTCTCCGGATTCGATAAAGTTCCTTGAGCCGGTCGAAGGCAAGGCCCGTGAAGAGTGGATATATGCCCACCAGGCCTCGCTCGGGGTTGTCAGCAGCAAGATACTGCTGTTTTTTGACAACAGGCTGATATACATCAAATAGCAGTATCGTCGGATATACCGGAACGGTTTCAATGAGAAGTTCGGAAATCAGGGATACATTCCTCGGATACTTCGGGTCGAGAGGGCATAAGATCGTTCCAAGTTCGCCCCTGGTTCCGTGGAACGACCCTACCCTTCTTTTTGTGAATGCCGGTATGGTGCAGTTCAAAAAAATCTTTCTCGGTGAGGAAAAAAGCGCCTTCAGCCGTGCGGTATCATGTCAGAAATGCATGAGGGCCGGCGGGAAGCACAGCGACCTCGAAAACGTCGGTCATACGTCGAGACATCATACCTTTTTCGAGATGCTCGGCAATTTTTCCTTCGGCGATTATTTCAAGCGGGAAGCGATCCTTTTCGCATGGGAGCTCCTGACCGATGTGTTCGGACTCCCGAAAGAAAGACTGTACGCCTCTGTTTATGAGCAGGATGACGAAACCGCCGGGCTGTGGTCCTCTCTTGTGGGGCTGCCTGACGCAAGGATCGTACGGCTCGGTGCAAAAGACAATTTCTGGCAGATGGGAGATACAGGCCCCTGCGGTCCGTGCTCGGAAATCATCATAGACCAGGGAAGACATATAGGATGCGGAAAACCCGGCTGCATCGTCGGGTGCGACTGCGACAGGTACCTTGAACTCTGGAACCTTGTCTTCATGCAATTCAACCGGGATGAAAACGGCAATCTGAACCCCTTGCCCAGGCCGAGTATCGATACCGGCATGGGCCTCGAGCGCATCAGCGCGGTTCTCCAGGGAAAAGAGAGCAATTTCGAGTCGGACATTTTTGCACCGGTTATTGAGGATATTTCATCCCTCACCCGCATCGGTTATGGTGAGTCGCCCGATCACGACACATCCATGCGCGTTATCGCAGACCATATACGCGCGTCGGTCTTTATGCTCTCGGAAGGGCTTGTCCCTTCAAACGAAGGCAGGGAGTATGTGCTGAGGAGAATAATCCGCAGGGCGTCGAGACATGCGAGGCTTCTTAATCTGAATGAGCCGTGCCTTTACAAACTGACGGATTCCGTTATCGGAGTGATGGGTAATGCTTATCCTGAAATAGTGAAGGAGCGGAACCGTACTGAAAAGCTGATGAAGATCGAAGAGGAAAACTTTCATCGTACAATCGAGACAGGTATGAATCTGCTTGACGATATCATAATGGCTGTAAAGAAAGACGGCAATAAAATCATCCCCGGGGAAGAAGTGTTCAGGCTCTATGACACGTACGGTTTCCCTGTTGATTTTGTGAAAGACATAGCTATGGACGCCGGTTTGAAAATAGATGAAGACGCCTTCCAGAGGGAGATGGGGTTGCAGCGGGAAAGGTCGAAAGGAGTATCGGCTAAAGGTGAAACAGCGGCAGCTATCGAGCCTGAAGCCCTTGCCATAGCCGGAAAAACCGAATTCCTCGGATATGACGTCATGAAAGCCACAGTGCGCGTTAGGGCAATTTTAAAAGACGGCAAATTCGCTGAAGAATTAAGAGAAGGCGATGAGGGCGACATCGTTCTGGACAAAACGCCTTTTTACGGCGAATCAGGAGGCCAGGTGGGCGATACGGGTATTATGGAATCTCAGACTTGCACCGCCGAAGTCATTGATACAAAAAAACCTTCCCCTGACCTCTTTTTACACAGGGTTAAGATAGAAAAGGGCGCTATCACCAAAGGCGAAAATGTAACTTGCATGGTCGATGAAGTATCGAGAAAAGCGACAATGAGAAATCACACAGCCACCCATCTCCTGCATAAGGCTTTACGGATGGTGCTCGGCGATCATGTCAAACAGGCCGGGTCCGTAGTAAGTCCGGAGAGGCTCAGGTTCGATTTCACCCATTTCAGCGCATTGCATGACGATGAGATGCGGAAGATTGAAGACATGGTCAATGATAAAATTCTTGAGGACCTGCCTGTCAGAACCGATATTATGAGTACCGACGAGGCTATGAAAAGCGGGGCCATAGCGCTTTTTGATGAAAAGTACGGGGATACGGTAAGGGTCGTCTCTGCGGGAGATTTCAGCAGAGAACTCTGCGGCGGCACTCATTGCAGGTCCACCGGTGAAATCGGCCTGTTCGTCATCCTTTCCGAAGGGAGTGTCGCATCCGGGATCAGGAGAATAGAAGCCCTGACCGGAAAAAACGCCTTCGATTATCTCAGGCAGAAGAGGACCGGGATCGAAGAAATCATGGGGTTGTTGAAGACTGATAACCCCATGGAAAAAATACAGAAACTGATTAACGAGATTAAATCGTTGGAAAAAGAGGTGCAGAAGCTCAAAACGGGGACACCAGGTGATGTGGTTTCAGACGCCCTGAAGGATGCGGCGGAAATTGACGGTGTCAAGATAGTGACCATCCGCCGGGACGGCCTGAATCCCGATGAGCTTCGTCTCCTTGCCGACAATGTGAGAGACCGTATCAGGTCGGGGATCATTGTCATTGCCTCGGTCACAGACACCCAGGCAGCCATTGTCTGCATGGTGACAAAGGATATTACGAACAGATATCATGCCGGCAATATTGTTAAAAGTATTTCCGCCCTTGCAGGCGGCAAAGGCGGGGGCAGACCCGATATGGCCCAGGGCGGGACAAAAGACATAGAGAAATTGGACAGCGCACTTGAATCGCTGCCGGATATTGTCAAAGACGCCGCCGCCAAAAAACAGTAAGCTTTTTAGGGATAAAGCTTCCTCTCGCAAAATATCCTCCGGATGCATTTTCAGTTACTTCATC
>DCVG01000071.1 GCA_002328665.1 Nitrospiraceae bacterium UBA2194 | reverse complement strand
AGCCGGAGAGGGCACAAGGTTACCCTTTATGAAAAAAAGGAGTCCCTCGGCGGGCAGTTGCATCTTGCCTGCAAAGCTCCATTCAAAGAGGGGATAAATAATTTTTGCAGATATTTGAGACATTCCATTGGAAAGACTAATGTGCGAGTTATCTTGGGAAAGGCTGTTTCTCCCGAAGAAATCCTTTCTCAAAAGCCCGACGCGGTCATCATTGCCACAGGTTCAAAGTCGTGCCTTCCGCGTATCCCGGGAATCGACCTGCCGTTCGTATTCAATGTCAGATCGGTGTACGAAAGGGCATCTGTTCTGCCGGGCATAAATATTATTATTATCGGCGCCGGAGATATCGGCTGCGAAACAGCGGACATGCTTTCCTCGGAAGCGAAAAACGTGACGATTGTCGAATTGTGCAACGAGCCGTTAATGAGGATGAAAGAGATTCCGAGGCAGGAACTCCTTAATAGACTGAAAGAGAAAGGCGTGTCAATTGTTACTACGTGCAAGGTAACGTCCGTCGAAGATGGGAAAGTGCTCATAGAAGATAAAAGTGGTCAGGTAAAAGAACTGAAGGCTGATTCTGTCGTTGTTTCTGTCGGAAGCATTCCTGAGAATTCTCTCAATGATGCTCTTAAGGATATGGTCAAAGAAATATACACAATTGGTGATGCAAAAGAACCCGGCAACATCGGGGAGGCATTGCGAAGTGCGACAGAAGTCGGGGTAAAGATATAGCTACAACCTTGCAGAGGATACATTATGTATGGCATAGAATGGGAAAAAAGGCTTAGAGTTGACTTTTATTCTCCGGGTTCAAAATCCCTGCATTTGGTTTCAGGCGACAGGTAAATGTCTTTTTTGATGCAGACTCCGTTCTCTCCCCTTGTAGAGCCGTAGGCGGAACTCAGAGCGTTCAACCCCGGAAAAGCTTTTTCGAGCCATGCAGGGTCGTTTTTAAAGTATTTACAGTCTCTGCAGGTCATATTGGAAAGCGTAATGCCTCATCCCCCGTAATTCAGAGCGTTACTGGGCTGTCCTGCTTATCCAGAACTCTCCGAGAACGATGACGGAGAGGATGTATCCTAATGTCACGTTTACGATGACGCCTATGGTAAAGGCCCAGAAAGGCTTCTTGCCGGCAGAGGCCAGCTCTCTGAACCGGGTCGTAAGCCCTATGCTCAAAAAGCAGAATATGAAAGCCCAGGACCGCAAACTCTTAATAGGTTTGATAAGCTCCGGAGTCAATATGTTCTTGTAATCGGTCTGGGAATAACCGGATGCTATAATCGTAATGATAACAGAGGCGACAAAAAAACCGAGGACGAATTTAGGGAATCTCCACCAGATCTCGGAGGCTCTCGGCTTTGCGCCGCATTCTTCCTTTTCCCACTTCAAGCATGCTATAAGGGCGAAGATAAACGACCAGATGCCGAGCCATATATCCCTCCCGATGACCTTCATAAGCGTAAAGGCCCTCACAGCGGCCTCTTCATTGCCGACCATCTTTCCGTAAGCCACCGCAGCCGCGAAACCTGCAGCGTCGGCAAACTCGGACGAGCCGACCCATGCACCCACAGGCGCGGGGTGCAGGCCGAGGAACTTCGATGTATATGGGATAAAGAATATCATGATGATAGCCCATATGGTCACGAGGGTAATCGTAATCGATATGTCTTCCTTTTTTGCCTTGACTGCTCCGCCGACCGCAATAGCCGCGGACACGCCGCATATGGCTGCTCCGACACCGAGCACCGAACTGAACCGCTTGTCGAGACCGAATAATTTAGTACCCACAAAATATATTGTGAGACAGGTTACCACGGAAATAGCAGTGGCCTGCATGAGGGCTACATGACCGGCCCAGAGTATGAGGGTAAAGGGAAGGGTGGCTCCGAGCAGAACTATGCCTGTTTTGATGTAGTATTCGACTCTGAAGCCCGAGTCCATCCATTTAGGCGTGCGTAGCGTATTCGATATGAAAAGGCCGAGGATGAGCGCGACCAGAGGCGGTTCAAAACCGTTGTCGGAAAGTGGTTTATACTCACCGATGATAAAAGTAATGATCGAAAGGATATAGAGAAAGATGAATGACGGAATATATGCGGCCTGTTTGAACCCGAGTATTTTTGTGCTGGCGCTGAAAATGATGATCCAGAAGGCGAACTGTAATGCATACCATCCAAGATTTGCTGTAAAGTGCTCCATAAGGATTCCGAAATCAGTCCATTTAGGCGGAAGAACGCTGAGGGACTTGAGAAAAGGATCTCCTGTATAAAAAAATGCTATCGCCGCGGCAATTATGCCGAGTCCGAGATATATGGCCCACCAATCTTCTTTAAGATAGAGTTCCTTCCATCCCATAGGCTGTTTTGCTTCCTCCATAAGATCCTCCTTTCTCGCGATTAAAATGAAAAAATAATGCTTTTAAGCTATGCCGTACAAATTATTTAGTAGGTTAGCTCTATCGTTTTTGAAAGTCAAGCGAATCAGGCCGGAATCGGCTGGAATGGAGCGGGCGACGGGATTCGAACCCGCGACCTTCAGCTTGGGAAGCTAACACTCTACCACTGAGTTACGCCCGCAAATCAATAACTTACGGGATAGTATACCATGGACTGTCATAAAAATCGTAATAATTTACCCATTGGGAAGCTGACACTCTACCAATGCTTATGCTCGCAAATCAATGACTTGCGATGTAGTGTAATATCTGCTGTCATAAGACTAGACGAAAAGGGACAAGAATATTAAGAAGACAGAAAACTGCGGCTCAATGACCTCGAGTATTCACATTGAGCCCCAGTTTTCAATGAGAATTTCAAATTTCCGGTACTATATTTCGTCCCAAAGGTGAGATGACTCTTCTACAGACTCTGTGTGTCCTGCTGCTGGCAGTCGTCGGGACTTACGCACAGAAGACCCGCTTCCCTCGTGGAACGACGACAAGGCCAGACAATCCATCGTCGCCTTCGTCTAGAGAGTGACGAAACCCGGCTCGCCGGATTTCGTGCCGGTTACCGAGCGCATCGGCCGGCGGCCCATTGCGGCCTTCGGCAATTCCGACGGCGATCTGCAAATGCTGCAATACACCGCAGGCGGTAGCGGCGCGCGTTTCTGCCTCTACGTCCATCATGACGACGCCAGGCGCGAATGGGCCTATGATCACCCGTCGTCCATTGGCCGTCTCGACAAAAGACTCGATGAAGCCTCCGCGAAAGGCTGGACGGTCATGAGCATGAAGGACGATTGGAAGACGATCTTCCCCGTGGAGACCCCGATCACGGCCATTGACATACTGCTGGAGCCGGACGCCACAATGCTTCGCCACGCCGCAGATAATAACGCCAGATTGATCAAGGCATTCCCGAATGGCTTCGCCCTGGATGAGTCGCACCGCCCTCACATCACTATGATCCAGCGTTTCGTCCGCACGGAGGACCTCGACAAGGTCTATGCCGCCGTCGGCCAGGTTCTCGCTCGCGCCAACGTGACCGGCATGGAGCTGGAGGCATTCAAATACTACTACGTCCCGAGCAAGGACATCGGCTTGGCGGGCATTGTCGCAAAACCGACGCCTGAATTGCTCAAGCTGCAAGCGGATATGATTGCCGCCGTGGCCCCGTTCACGGTGGAAACCGGCACAATGAACGAGTTCACCGCTGCACACGACGATCCGGCTCTCGACGCGTTCCTGATCCAGTACGTGTCGACGTTCGTTCCGAAGCAAACCGGCGAGCATTTCAGTCCGCACGTCAGCACCGGCGTCGCCCTCCGGGAATACCTCGATAAGATGCTTGCCAGGCCGTTCGAACCGTTTACCTTCTCGCCGGCCGGCGCAGCCGTTTACCAGCTCGGTCCGTTCGGCACGGCTGCGAAGAAACTCAAGGCGTTTGATTTGAAGCCCTGATGCCATTAGCTAAAGATAAGATATTGACGAGGCGAGGAAAACCGGACCGAAAGCCATCAGCATGAAGAAAGACTGGAAGGTGATTTATCCGTTTGAAAAATAGTGAAATCGATTACGGCCAAAGGAAGGCAATGAAAGGCGCTAACCGACGAGCGGATTTCGTGTCTGTACGTCCGGAAAGCGGCCAAAGTCCCTGTCCGCGGTCCACAACTCAGTTACGCCATGCTCCTTGCATAATGCCGCCACCCTGGCGTCGTGTATCTGCGGACCCGATACCCGTCCGGTCACGAGAATGGAGCGGAGCTGCAGCCAGTAATCCTCTGTTTCAGAGAGAAGAACGAGGCTTGGCGATTCCAGCCAGGCTTCACACTGTTCAAGAGCTTTCCCCAGAGGTGTTGGTGGAGCGTAAATCTTTGGGTGGGTCACAATAGCAAGAAACTCGTGAATACACGGCCATGGTATCGCCCATGGCGCCTGACCCTCAGCCAGTTCAACAATCCGTGCATAAGCGGCATTATGCCATGGGGCATCTTCGCGGTGCGCGTAAACCAGAAGATTGCTGTCTACTGCAATCACCCTCCGCGTCCTTCATAGCTAAGGTCCCGAATCTGGTCCCAGGTCGCCCCTGTCAGATGAGGCTGAAGTCCCTTTCCCTTGAACGTTGCCTTGCGGAGCCTGAAACTGCCCCGCCGCTTGCGTTCGGAGACGATACGACGGAGCCCCTCTTCCATGAGGGATTTCAGCGTCCTGTGCTCCTCATTTGCAAGCTTGCGGGCCTCTTTCAAAAGGCTGTCAGGTATCTGTATGGTAGTCTTCATATGGTTAACCATATCATGCTATACGGCAGTATGTCAAATAAAAACTTCAGGAGGAATAAGGGGCAGGTC
>DCVG01000118.1 GCA_002328665.1 Nitrospiraceae bacterium UBA2194 | reverse complement strand
CTCCTCATTAATTGGATTTCAATGAGGAGTATTCTAAACCGACGTATTATTATGTGAAGTGAATCTTTATTGAACGCTTATTTGACAAGGAATAGAGGCAACTACTTCACATAACGGGGAACTCCACATAATCACAGAAATGTGTAGCTCCACATTTCTGTGAGAAGTAGAAAAATTAGCGTCCGGCTCTTGTCTTCAAGATTTTCTTACGGACCCGCCCCCTCTGATTCGGCAGGGCAGATCAATACCGGCCCTCGCAGCCTTCTTCTTCATGGTCGTCATCCTCAACGATCACGAGCATCAGGCCGCAATCGGCGCACTGATTGTCAGCGGGTCCCACAGGGGAAGCACATGCAGGGCACTTGCCCCGGCCGGCCAGTTCGAGCGAGGCCCTGAGCTCGGGATGGATTTCCATGTAGTATTCCGTAACCCGCTCCTGTGCCCTTTCGAAGTCTCCGGCAGAAACGATCAGATGGAATTTATCGCTGCAACGGCCTTTGCCGCAGGCTGCATCGGAAGTCACTGCGCAGGGAATTCCAGCATCGATGAGAACTGTGTACAGTTCATTCATCCATTTCAGGTCGCCCTTCCTTACCGAAACTGCGTTTTCAACGGCCTGCTCCCCCAGCCGCTTCTTTTCCTCCCGCAACCGTCTGTGCTCCTCGTGCAAAAGGAGGACCGCACCGCAATCAGCGCATTTGTCTACATGCGGCAGATACTCCATTTCGCAATCGGGACATATCTTATTCCGGTTCATGATCCGGCACAGGGAGAACAAAATTTATTTTTCCGCTTCATTCTACATATATTAGCAAAGCCTCACACCGGAGTGTGCATTTTTATTGAATCTGCAGACAGAGTCACCTGTAAATTTCCGGAAAGTGATGCAGCCTCCGGCGTTTCGGCACAAAAGGGAGATTGCCTCGGCTTAATTTACGGGGCGCTATTGGGGCTTTCTCTCATATGCATTACTTCCACTGGATAGAAAGCAGATCGACCGCTTTATTTCATTTTCCTCTTTTCGGGGGGCACTTCCGGATATGATCCCACCACTCGCAACCGGCCTTGTCCGGCGCCGGTTCGTCATAAGGGAACCAGACAGGGCCGCAGAACCTATACTGACATAACCGATCGAGCACGGCGCAGACACGCTTAACGCCCTTCTCGCAGTTTATCTGCCACTTCCTGTTCGCGCAGACTTCCTCGACGGGAGGATCGCAGAACTTTAGCAGGAGAGCGTCACAGTTTCCGGGTTGAAAACCATCCATAGTCACATCGTCAATCGTAGTGTGGAACTCGTCCGGGTAGCCGGTAGAAAGAACCAGACTCTTGCTTGATTCTACGCCTGCCTTGGGGACAGACATCAGGGGTTCTATTTCTCTGTTCCCTCTTCAAGAGCCGGAAAACCGAGCCCCTCTATCTCCTGCAGGGTCTTTCCCGCAATGCCCTGTAAATCCCCGTACATGCCTACAGTTGCTTGCATGACACGATTAATCTGCTCCTCCCGCTTGGCCCATTGTTTCAGTATGGCCTTCTTCTCCCTGTCAAGGTCTTCCTGCATCGAAGAAAAAGCTTCTACAATAGCCTGGACGCGTTGGCGGAAGCGCTGGCCGGTGAGATACTGATAGACCATTTCCATTTTGGTTTGCTGTCCCTCGGTAGCCTGTCGGGCGCAGGCTACTTCAATCAATGTATTGCGAAGAGTCATCGCGACTGGCAGCGCGGCCCGTGGATGGGTCACCCACACGCCATCTATCAATTCGAAAGTCTCCACACCCTTTGGAAGAACCCGGCTGATGATCACGGCTATTTCAGCCTTGGCGGCACGCTGATCTTCACGGAGTTTCCCAAGCCAGCTATCACTCCAATTCTTGGTGCGCTTGGATTCCCATAAGATTGTGCCGCATGTCTGCCCGAACGGACCGGAAACACGCTGCAATATATCGCCTCCGTGCTCACCCTTAGGTACCGGCTCGATTATATCGCGCGGAAATTTTGTGTTTAAAAGCTCTTCAAGAGCAAGCTCCTGAACTTCTCCCTGGAGCTGCTGCGACCCTTGCTCTGCCTTGCGCTTGAGTTCTTCAATCTGCTTCTGCATCGAGGCAATGGTCTGTTCCTTTTCCATCACCTTGAGTTTCAGTTGCTCTTCAGCTTCCTTGCGGGCCTGTTCGCGGACAACAGTCAGTCCCTCTTGAATCCTTTTTTCCACAGTCAGATCGAGTTCGCGTTTGGCATCATCAAGCTCGCGCTGTTTCCGAATAACTTCCGCCTGTGCCTTCTGTGCTTCAGCAAGCTTCGCATCCCGCTGTTTGAGGACTTCATGGAGGTCGTTAATCTCCTTGCTCTTCTGATCGAGATCGTTTGCCAGTGCGAGTTTGGCCTTTTTAGCTTCCTCGGCAACAATTTTAGCCCGCTCCTGCTTCAGCTTCTCGGCGACTTGACCGTCGATAGTCTCCTTTGCCCTGGCCAAAGCCTCTTCGCGCTCGCGGAGTGAGGTCTCACGCTTGGCGATGTCCGCGTCCTTTTGTGCCAGTTGTTTTTCGAACTCCCGACGGGTCGATTCTATCAGAGGGGCCGCAAGAGATTCGGTAAGCTTAATTTCGGTCTTGCATTTCGGACATGCGATTATCGGCTCTGTCATATCTGCCTCTCTCTAATGCAACATTTTTTAAGGTCTGTTCGCGATATGCCTGGAATATATTGATTTCATCAATTCACGAATGCCTCATGGTTTCCGATAGACTCTTCCCCCTTTTTTCCGCCTTGCAAATTGTTTTCCATTATACTATAGATATCGTAGGCTAACAAACGGAAAGGAATCAGCGTGCAAAAATCCGGCATTATAGGTAGGGTATTCAGTCTATGAAATTTATTCCGTCACAACTTGCCTACTTTCTGATAAGTACAGGCGCCAAGAGAAACGTCAAGCTCCTTTATAAATTTTTCATCATCCTCTTCCTGCTGATTACACTGTACAGCACGCTTTTCCATTTCATAATGGAATATGAAGGCAGGAAGTTCAGCTGGCTGAGCGGCCTCTACTGGACGTTTGTGACCATGACAACGCTCGGGTTCGGCGACATCACTTTTACAAGTGATCTCGGGAAAGTGTTTTCGGTAGTTGTCCTCCTCTCCGGGGTCATTTTCCTGCTGGTCATGCTTCCTTTCACCTTTATCCGTTTCTTTTATGCGCCATGGCTCGAGGCAAAGGAGAAGGCAAGGGCACCAAGGGAGTTGGCTGCAGGAACGGGAGGACATGTCATCCTTACGAATACCGATCCCATTTCGCTCAGCCTCGTTGAAAAGCTCACCCAGTATGATTACGGCTATGCGATTGTGGTTCCTGATCTGCAGCGTGTGCTGGAACTCCATGACATGAACTACAAGGTCGTCCTTGGTGATCTCGATGATCCAAATACCTACAGAAATCTCCGCATCGGGAGTGCAGCCCTTGTGGTCGTAAACAACAACGACATGATCAACACCAATATAACCTTTACAATCAGATCGCTCTCGAAGGATGTCCTAATTGTCACCACTGCCGATGCTGAAGATTCTCTCGATATCCTCAAGCTTGCGGGAGCTTCATATGTCTTCCACTTTGCAAAGATGCTCGGCAGCGCCCTTGCGCGGCGTTCCCTTGGATCAAATTTGAAAGCAAATGTAATAGGAAGGTTCGGCGAACTCCTTATTGCAGAGGCATCTGCAATGCGGACTCCTCTGGAGGGCCATACATTGAGGGAAACAAGACTGCGGGAGAAGACGGGTGTTACTGTAGTCGGCATGTGGGAGAGGGGGAAGTTCGAGATCCCGCTGCCTGACAGCCGTGTAAGCCCTACGAGCGTCCTCGTACTTGCCGGTTCCGAGGAGCATCTTGGCAACTACGACCGTATTGTCGGCGCTTCATATGCCTTTACATCTCCTGTCTTAATCCTCGGAGGAGGCCGTGTAGGCCGTGCCGCGGCAGAAGCATTAAGAGAGAGGGGCATCGCCTGCAGGATAGTGGAGAACGACAAAGAACTTGCCGAAAAGAACGAAAACTATATTCTCGGCAGTGCTGCCGACATAAATACCCTTAACCGTGCCGGAATCAGGGAGGCCCCGAGCGTTTTCATTACTACACACGATGATGACATCAATATCTATCTTACGATCTATTGCAGAAGGCTGAGGCCGGATATTCAGATCATCAGCAGGGCCACGCTCGACCGTAATATCAGCAAACTGCACGCGGCAGGCGCAGATATTGTCATGTCCTATGCCTCACTGGCAGTGAACACCATTGTCAATATCCTGAAACCCGATGAGGTTCTTATGCTTACAGAAGGGTTGAATGTTTTTCGTGTTCATTTGCCGGCCACGCTGATAGGAAAGAGCCTTCAGGAAACAGGCCTGCGGGAGAGAACCGGTTGCAGTGTCGTCGCCATACATTCCGGGGGAACCATGAATATCAGCCCGAATCCGTATGTTCCCCTTAAAAAGGACAGCGAACTCATCCTCATCGGTACTGCCGATTCAGAGAAGAAACTCCTTCAGGAATTCTCGTTAAACAGATAACCACAATGCAGCGAGAAAATCTATGACTTAAACCTCCTGTCGGATTTCGCCTTCCTGAATCCTTTTGTTTTCTTCGAAAGCCAGCCTATGCGCTTCGTCCGAAATGCATCAATATCAGGAATATAGGGTTTTATATCCAATAACGGTGTCCCGTTCACAATGTCCACGTCTTCAATATAAAGCACCCTGCCCTCCACTTTCCTGAGCCTTACCACAGATATCCCTATTGGATTGGGACGCTTTGGCGCCCTTGTTGCAAATACGCCGTGCAACGTATCATCCATGAACGGCCTGACCATTAAAGAGTAATTTTTTGAACGATGGAAATGATAAATCAACATGATATGTGAAAATCCCCCGATATCATTGAGTCCTTCTGCAAAAGACGGCTTTATTCCTATAGTGCCTTTGATGCCCCTGCCTCCTTTTGCCTGTATCGGCATATACTGAGTATCTTTAAAGGGCGTGTAAATTGTCCCGATTGGTTCATATAGTATTGGTTTCAAGGTCTCCTCCGGTTATATGTTCACTGTTCATCCGTATCTCTTATGAGAGATATCGTCCATTGATGCGATTTTTCAGATTATCCGGTACGCTGAAGCCGGCAAATGGTTTCTTCCTCACCCCTCGAAATATCGCGGCGTCACCCTCTTGCGGCCGGATACGCGCTGATAGACTTCGTCGGGATACCCGAGGGCGATGACCGCGTGGACCTCCTCTTCCGCGGGGATTCCAATTGCGCGCCGGACCGGAGGATCCCTTTTCATTGCTACAACGGCAAATCCGATGAGACAGGAGCCGAGCCCCATGCTGTAGGCCGCGAGAAGGATATTCTGCGTTGCGAGCAGAGCGTCCTCAGCCGGGCAGCTTGCTCCCGGTTTTGATCCGACAACAATGGCAGCCGTGCTGCCGTGAAAGAGCCGGTCTTTTCCCGATCCGTGCCATTCGTCAAGCCCCTCCTTAACCTTGCGGTAATAGCCGCGGTAGTAGGCGTCGAGCTCTCCTTTGCCTATCAGTTTAAGAAAAGAGCGGAGCAGGGTCTTCTCCGCAGTGGCGTTAAGCCTGCTGTAAAAGTTTGCGACGTGTCCGGCAAAGGCTGTGACCGCCTTCCTCGTTGGCAATATGGTAAATGTCCAGAACTGACAGCTGGTTCCGGATGGGGCAGTGATACCGATCTTCACGAGGTCTTCGAGCACGGCGCGTTCTACAGCCCGGTCGGTAAAGTGACGGCAGGAGCGGCACGAGGCCATAAGCTGCACCAGGAGGGACGTATTGTAGTTACCCGGGGGAAGCCACTGTTTCTCAGCGGCGAAAGTCTCATACCGCGACATCTTTTCGTCAATTGCGGTAACACGGATTGCCTCTTGCGGACATACTGCCTCGCAATGTCCACACAAGATCGACCCCCCTGCCGAGACGGTCGCCTTTCCTTCCACGATCGAGATGGTCCCCGTCGGGCATACAGTTTCACACAAGCCGCAACCGGTGCAGAGGTCTCTGTCAATCTCTATCCTGTTTTCTTCCATTCCAGTCTCCTGAAAATTATAGTAAGTACACAATTATAATAACACCGGCATCATATCCGTTGTAATCTTTCGTGTTCAGCCCGGATTATCCATAAATTATACGCCGGGGATAGAGTTTTTGAGTTCATTCTCGGTCCAAAAAGCATTCGGGACCTCTCTATGAGTCGTAGACCGAGGGCTTTTGCCTCTTCCCGAGGGATATCCGCCGAGACCTGAGCCAAGACCTGTTATGTGCGATATGTTCTTGACAGAGGCATGCATATTTGAGAAGATGACGTATATTGGATAATAAATGCACAAAATTCAGAGTAAATTTTGGTATACTTTAAGGCAATCAAAAATATAAAGGGGGTATTATATGACAAAGGCTGATCTGATCGAAAAGATGGCGGACGAGGCAGGCATATCAAAAGCTGCAGCGGGTACGGCACTGGATTCCTTTATTGGAGGGATCAAAAAGGCCCTTAAAAAGGGCACCAAGGTTACCCTGGTAGGGTTTGGAACTTTTTCGGTTTCCAAAAGAAAAGCCCGCAAGGGAAGAAACCCGAGGACAGGGGAGACGATAAACATCAAGGCAGCCAAAGTGCCGAAATTCACGTCCGGCAAGGCTTTAAAAGAAGCGATAAAGTAGCGCTTGTACACAATATAATATTTTCAGGGTGGTGGGAATATTCTCACCACCTTTTTTTCTATCGGACTGCATTTGCCTGATATGAAGACATTACTCACACGGCTGCCTGCATGGAAAGCGCTTCGTGCGCATCATAAAAAAATGCGTTTACTGCACCTGCGCGATCTCTTCGTTGCAGACCCCGACAGGGGCAGGCGTTTTGCATTCGAAGCCGCCGGACTCTACTTCGATTATTCGAAGCACCGCATCACCGTCGAGACCTTTAAGCACCTCTTTGCTCTGGCCCGTGAGTGCGGACTGAGAAAAAAAATCAACGACATGTTCAGCGGCAGGAAGATCAATATCACCGAAAACCGGCCGGCGCTCCATGTGGCACTGCGTGCACCTGAAGGGCAGCGGATATTGGCGTTCGGCAGGGACGTTGTCCCTGAAGTTCACAGAGTCCTCCGGAAGATGGCTGATTTTTCCGATAGAATCCGCTGCGGCAAATGGAAAGGACATACGGGAAAGCGTATAAGGAATATTGTCAATATCGGGATCGGCGGCTCGGACCTGGGACCTGTTATGGCATATGAAGCGCTGAGGTATTACAGCGAGCGTAATATGAATTTCCGGTTCGTTTCGAACGTGGATGCAGCCGACTTTGCAGAGGCCACCATTGATCTCGACCAGGAGGAGACCCTCTTCATAGTCTCTTCAAAAACCTTCACCACCCACGAAACCATGATGAACGCAAAAACTGCCCGTCAATGGATTCTGAGAAAATTGAAAAACAGGGAAGCGGTCGCCAGACACTTTGTCGCGGTATCGACCAATCAGCCCGGAGTCGCGGCCTTCGGAATCGATCCCGCCAACATGTTCGAACTCTGGGACTGGGTGGGCGGCCGCTATTCGATGGACTCGGCAATCGGCCTCTCGACAATGGTCGCAATCGGTCATGAAAACTTCTACAGGCTCCTCTCGGGCTTCCACGCCATGGACGAGCATTTCCGGACAGCGCCTTTCAGGAGGAATATGCCGGTCATTATGGGTCTGCTCACTGTCTGGTACAACAATTTCTTCGGTTTCCGGACAACTGCGGTGCTTCCCTACAGCCGGCATCTCAGGCTCTTTCCCTCATACCTCCAGCAGCTCACGATGGAGAGCAACGGGAAGTATGTAACGATTGACGGAGACCGCGTAAATTATGAGACGGGCCCCGTGTTATGGGGCGAGCCCGGGACAAACGGCCAGCACTCCTTCTACCAGCTCATCCACCAGGGCACGAAGATCATTCCCTGTGACTTTATCGGCTTCTGCCGCAGCCTGCATTCCTCCGTCACCCACCACAACACGCTTATGGCCAATCTCTTTGCCCAGAGCGAGGCCCTTGCCTCCGGCAAAACATTTAAGGAAGTCATTGCGGAAGGAACTCCGGGGTGGCTCGCCCCTCATCGCGTCTTTGAGGGAAACCGTCCTTCGACCACAATACTCGCCGACCGGCTGACACCGGAGACGCTGGGCAAACTCGTGGCCCTGTACGAACACAGCGTCTTCACCCAGGGCGTAATCTGGCATATCAATTGTTTCGACCAGTGGGGAGTTGAACTGGGTAAAGCGCTCGCGAAACGCATCGGTAATGAACTGGAAAATGCTTCCAGTCCAAGGCTGACACACGATAGTTCAACCAATGAGCTTATCAGGAGATACCGCAGGCTCCGCTGACGGCAAAACCTGCCCCTGCGGAGACTTGTCATCCGCGAACTCGTTCAGACCCTTCATCTCCAGAAGAACCCCGGTAACTGCAACCGCTGCAGCTAAATATTGTGGTAATCTGATCCATATCATTCACAAATTCTATTTACGTCCTGTCTCTTGAGCCACTGCCCGTAATACCATTCACCAAGAACGATCGTTATTATTGTCAGTACGAAGCCGGCCAGTACATCCACAACATAATGGTACCGGCAATATACAGTTGCGAACACCAGACCTGTTACGAGCGGAAGTGTAATCCGGAAAAATCTCCGGCGAACCTTATATGCGAGATACAGAACAGTAAGGGTTACAGCGGTATGGCCGCTCGGGAACGCATCCCTTTTAATTCCCTCGATCCTGTTCAACAGTTCCTGTATCGGCTCTGCGATAATAAACCCCCGGAGTTCGACGGTCTGTAAATGGTCTATGTAGAATCTCGGGCCGAGCGCGGGGAAGAGTATGTAACCGAGATAAGAGAGGTAAAAACAGAAGAGGATCATAAATAACGACTTCTCGAAATCCTTCCTCTGATCGTTAATCAAAAGGACGACGCCGAAGCCTATCGGAATGAAATAGTATGTTGTATAAGCAATCTGCAATATATCGGTCAGAACCGGGTTCATGATTCTCTCGAGCGCAACCGTAGGATGGGCTCCGAAAATCATATAATCAAGTTTTATCAGGAGAGGATCCATGTCTTCCGGATTAATATAATGTACGAGCCACTCGAGGCTGTCAAAGATCAACAAGACACAGACCACCGGGAAAATGATGTCATAAAAAAGCCCTGAAAACTTCCCGTTATTTTTAAATTTAATAGAGAGAATCTGAACGATGAAGAGGAGAGAGTACAGACTGAGCAGAAAAGGCGCCCTTGGCAGTGACTCATGAAATATGAGGGTCAATCCCGAGAGGAAAAGAAGNNATCTTCGGCATCAAAGCTTTAGTAAAGCCCTCTTGAGGGCTTTCTCTTTTTTGGAAGGCTTTCTTGGATTTCCTTTGCTGTGAGGACCGCTAAAGTCTTCTTCACCATATTGTTCACTAAAATAGGGATTATATGCCCTTTCCAGGATATTGGAGAAAACCCCGGCAGGAACCGGGACCGAACCCGCTGCCCATGCGTGATCGGCGATATCCCTGTCCGATGTGATTACAATCCACGCGCGTTTCTCTGATGAGACCATGCGCTTGATAACAGCGTCGGCCCTCTCGCCGATCATCGAATAGATGACCCTTATACCGCCGACCCCGGCCTGAGTCTCCTTCCCCTGCCCCGTCTTCCATCCGTCAAAGACAACAGTTATATCATGCCCTTTCCGCTTCCTGTACTGAACGAGCGAATCTATAAGCATCTCTCTTTGTTTTTGGAGATCCTTGTGATGAACACCGATAAGGTTATAGCCGTCAATGATGAGAAAAGAAATGGCCGAATCCTCCTTACCTATTATAAACCAAGAAAATAGAAGG
>DCVG01000062.1:20117-25959 GCA_002328665.1 Nitrospiraceae bacterium UBA2194 | reverse complement strand
CCGAAATTCTGCCTCATATATTCCTTAATTGACGGCATATTATCCGGCAGGGTTATCTTGTCTGAAATAGTTTCAATAGACCTGATACGTGAAAGGGCAAAGTCCCTCAATTCATTTCTCAGGGTGCAGAAGGCGATGACATGCCAGCTTCCCATGTAGCAGAGGAGATGAAGGGGGAGAATAATACGGTCTGTTGTTTCGTTCTTGTGGGGGCTGTGATAGGAAATCTTTACCGGATCATTTTTGAACAGGGAGTCTACTATATTGTGAAATATTGCTTCATCTACCCTGTAATACTGAATATTTCTTACCGATACCTTCTCCGTGATCTCCGATATATGCGGAAGGGCTCCCATGTAACGGAAGGAAAGAAATTTATCGAGGAAATTGTTGAGAGAATTCTTGAAGCTCTCATTCGGCAGGGTTGCTGCAAGCCGGAGTGCAATACAGAAAGCATGAAACTCATCCTCTTTGAACCAGACCGGCGGCAGTTCATATCCGGTATCTTCGTAGCAATATCCCCTTTTTTCAGGGCAATAAACAAACGGCGCACTGAGCCTTTCCCTCAGAAATTCGATGTCCCTTTGCGCCTGTTTTGTGGATATTTCGAAATGCCCGGCAAGCCTTCTTGCGTTAGGGTAACGGTCGGACTTGATTTGGCCATGGAACCAGTGATAGCGTTCAAGCGCAAGCTTCTTGGACATCACATCTCTCCATGATGCGCCATGGACAAATTCTACTTTAGGAAGCGGATTTAAGCAACTGCAAATAAACGGTTTCTGCTACCCGGCAACTACATTTTGACCGTTGGGGCAGATGATTTTGTGTCTTATTGAGGCAATCACATGAAGATATTCCCGGTTCTTCTACTGAATAAAATCATGCACCGGTTCGTGCCCCGACTTCTTCAATATGATGTGCTTATTCCAGTTGTCTCCCTTATCAGGGAAATCGGACCGGTAATGGGCCCCGACGCTCCCTTTTCTCAGGAGGGATGCCCTGGTGACGAGCTGCGCGACCAGAAGCATGTTCTTTAGTTCGAGATCGCGTCTTGTCATGAATATCTCATTATGAATGAAGTCCCACTTATCGAGCTTATCCTTCGCTTCGCTCAGAGATTTATCACACCGTATTATTCCCACTCTCTTCCACATCAGTTTCCTGAGTGCATGACGTATTTCCTCCCGGTCGAACAGCGCCAGTTGGGCCGGTTCATGTCTAATGATATCTTTACCGTCGAACCGGCCGGATTCCCCTTCTCCATGACGTGCCGTTACCGAACCGAAGGCTGCTGCTGCACGGCCTGCGCGGGCGCCGAAAACAAGGCCTTCAAGCAGGCTGTTCGATGCCAGCCTGTTTGCGCCGTGTACGCCCGTACAGGCAACCTCGCCGGCTGCGAATAAACCCATTAAACCCGATGCGCCGTCAAGGTCCGTCTTGATGCCTCCCATCATATAGTGGGCGGCAGGACAAACAGGGATTAAGTCGTTTATGATATTCACGTCGTACTGGAGGCATGTCGCATAAATTCTCGGGAATCTCTTTTTTATAAAAGCTCCGTCAAGATGTGTCAGATCCAGGTACACATAGCTGCTCTTTGTTGCGGCCATCTGCGACAGGATGGCCCTTGATACGATATCCCTCGGAGCAAGCTCTGCATCGGGGTGATGTTCCCTCATAAACGCTTTTTTGCTGACGTCCCTTAAGATCGCGCCTTCACCGCGCATCGCCTCACTGAGGAGAAACTGGGGGGCTGAGGGAGCAAACAGTACCGTAGGGTGGAATTGAATGAACTCGCAATCTTCAAGGACAGCGCCCGCCCTGAATGCGATGGCCATACCGTCTCCGGTGGTAACCGCAGGGTTCGTGGTTCTCGAAAATATCTGGCCTGCGCCTCCTGTGGCAAGAATAGTAGCCTTCGCAAAAAGGGCGACAATCTCTTTTCCCTTCAGTATATACGCGCCGCAACACGTCCCGTCCCGGACAATGAGGTCTACGGTAAAAGCAAAAGGGTATTTCCTCACAGATGGGAACGAGCGGACCTTATTGAGCAAAACCCTTTCCAGTTCTTTGCCCGTTGAATCGCCATGGGCATGAAGCACCCTCTTCCTCGAATGTGCGGCCTCCATGGTGAAGTCGAGTTTCGTCCCCTCTTTATCGAATTCCGCGCCCCATGAGATGAGTTCGAGTATCCTCTCGGGACCTTCTTCAACGAGCACCTTTACGGCGTCTTCCCTGCAGAGACCGTCTCCTGCCCTGAGGGTGTCCTCGAAATGAATGCCCACTTCGTCTTCATCGCTCAGGGCAACGGCAATACCTCCCTGGGCATATTCGGTGCTGCTCTCGGCAGGCCTGTCCTTTGTCACGACAAGGACATTACCATACGGAGCAAGCTCTATCGCGGCTCTGAGGCCCGCAACGCCGCTTCCGATAATGAGGAAATCGACCTCTTCCTTTTTCATGTAACAGGAAGCATAAAGGAATAAAGCCGGGGAAATCAAGGAGACATGATCTCTTACCGCTTCAGCCTTTCGATCCTGTCAAGTACTTCGATAATCTTATCGGTAATCAGCTTCATCGCCTTTTTGCCTTTTTCCGCTGACGCTTTTCCCGGATTTCCCCAAACGCCGCCGGGCCAGTATTTAACCTTGTCTTTTACGACAAACGGTCTCGGGATATCGGGATATTCTTCAGCCGCCCTGCCCTTTACCAGCCCGGCCGCCAGATAAAGCATCATCGAAGTCTCGATTTCACCTGCATGGGAATCATTCGGCGTTTCTGCAAGAGCAGACAGCTCTTTCCACAGAAGGTCGTAGGGAGAAAAGACCGCAATTTTTATCCCTTTCAATTGCTCTATGAGGATTTCGGCGGTCTCCTTAAGAGCGGACATATGAAGGCTGCCGCCGTGGCCTGAAATGAGCAGGACATTCCTTAACCCCTTTTTATGGGCGTCCATAATAAGATCAAGGGAGAGCCGTCTCAGCGTCTCCGGAGTTATGCTTATCGTTCCCGGATGGTCTTTCGTTGTAGTACAGACGCCGTAATAACTGATCGGCGCAAGAAAGAATTTCTTTTTCTTTGCCGCTGATTTCAGGGATTCCTGAATAATGAGAGAATCGGTATTCAACGGAAGGTGACTCCCGTGCTCTTCTATGGTGCCGAAAGGAAATACGATCGTCTTCGTCTGTTTAAGATATCTTTTGAACTCAACCATTGTTATGTTTTCTAATATATACACAGGGTCCTCCTCTGTTTCGTATTTTTGACATTTTACAAAGACTCCCGTCTAAATTTAAACTATTAAATTGATATAATAAGACCAATTATTATTGTAGCGTAACTTTTCGGGCTGCAAAAAGGGTCACTGCAGTATTATCCGGGCTTTAAAAGGAGGACATATGTCTAAGGTATATTTTGCATCGTCAAGGGCGGTAAAGTGGAAATATGATGAGAGTATGCCGGGCAAGCTGGAACGGCTTTTAAAAGAGTCCAATCTGTCGAATTATTTTGAGCGCGACGAGTGGGTCGCAGTGAAGACCCACTGGGGTTCCGAAGGCGCACACAGGGTCGTGCGGCCTGTTTTTCTCAGGAAGGTGGTTGATGCGCTGAAATGCCTGGGCGCAAAACCTTTTGTGACGGATTCGGTGAGGATCAAGGGGCTCGATTACCTGGAGGTCGCCAACCAGAACGGCATAAACCATCTTTCGGTCGGAGCGCCGGTTGTCCTTGCCGACGGGCTCTACGGCAATGACAACATCTTGGTTAAGGCAGGGGACATCCTCAAAGAGATCGCTGTTGCAAGCGTGATATACGACGTGCCGGCAATGGTCGTATGCTCCCATGTTAAGGGACATATACAGGCAGGATATGCAGGCGCAATAAAGAATATTGCTATGGGCGGGGTGAGTTCGAAACACCGGGACTGCGGCTGGAAATGCGGGCGGGGCGCAATGCATACGATGGGAGAAGGCGTGCTTGCGTGGGATAAGGAGGGATGTGAACTCTGCTATCAATGCATGGAGATATGCCCCCTTGATGTCATCAAGTTTATCGACGACGAGTTGAAATGGAACAGCGATGAATGCTGGAGATGCGGCAGATGCGAGCGTGTCTGCCAGTCGGGAGGGCTTTCTCTTCCTGGTGACGCGGAACGTTTCATGCGTTCCCTGGCCGCGGCTGCTGCGGCTGTTCTGGGCACATTCGGGAAGAACAAGGTCGTCTATATAAATTTCCTGACCGAGATACAGCCTGAATGCGATTGCATGCCCACGGCAGACGTGCCGGTAATGCAGGACCAGGGGATACTCATATCGGATGATATCGTCTCGGTGGAGCAGGCAAGCATAGACATGCTTTTGAAATCTCCCCCTCTCCCCCAGTCTGCGGCAGAAGACAGGAATATGGCAAAGGGAGACGACGTACTTTTCAGACTCAGTGAAAAACCGTACCATCTGCAGATCGAAGAATCCGAGAAACTCGGGTTGGGAAGCCGGAAATACGAACTTATTACGCTCTAACTCATAATTATAAATAATCCTGGATGAAAATTGAATACCGCCATCCGTGGGAATTGGACGGCGGTATCAGGGGAGATGACAAGACATTTGCATTTAATACCATTGCCGGGCTGCATTTGTCAAGGAAATTCCCCGGCAGAATGCTATGTCCTGTACTCGGCATTCACTCTGACATAGTCTTCCGTGAGGTCACAGGTAAGTACTTTTGCGGCAGAACCGCCGATATGGAGGTCGATGACGATCTTAATATCATTTTTCTTTAAGACCCGGGCAGCCTTTTCGTCCCTGCCGGTTGCCGTACCTTTATGGACAACGTGCACCTTCCCGAAATAGATATCCGTCTTCTCTTCCCTGATGTCCGCCCCGGAATATCCGAGCGCAGCCATGATGCGGCCCCAGTTGGCGTCATTCCCGTATATAGCCGTTTTTACAAGGTTTGAATTTGCAACTGCAAAAGCAGCCTTTTGCGCATCTGCTTCGCTCCCTGCACCCTTCACCTCTATTTCGACAAACTTGGTCGCGCCTTCGCCGTCCTTTACTATCAACGCCGATAATCCGAGCGCAATCTCATTCAAGGCCTTCCTGAACCGGGGATACAAAGCAGATCTTTCGGTAATCGCGTCGTTGCCGAGCATGCCGTTTGCCATCATAAGCACCGTATCGTTAGTCGACATGTCGCCGTCTGTAGTGATCCTGTTGAAGGACTTGCCTACCGCATCCATGAGTGTATTACCAAGCGTCTTCCGGTCCACCGCGATATCCGT
Organism: Nitrospiraceae bacterium UBA2194; assembly: GCA_002328665.1. Taxonomy (GTDB): domain Bacteria; phylum Nitrospirota; class Thermodesulfovibrionia; order Thermodesulfovibrionales; family SM23-35; genus UBA2194. Next base: position 20,678 of record DCVG01000062.1, on the reverse strand, counting down.
CAGGATAAAGCATAGCATTGTCGCCATCCGGGGGCTTATCATTCCCGCTCCCTTGCAAATGCCTGCAATAACGCCGGTTTTATTACCGACCTTTACGCTCCTCTTAACTATCTTGGGGTATGTATCGGTCGTCATTATCGCAGTGGCCACATCCTCCGGAGAAGACGCTCCAAGATTGCGGGCGAGTTCCGGAATTTTCGCTCTTATCCGGCGCATAGGCATCGGGGTTCCAATAACACCCGTAGAACAGACATACACGAGAGAAGATTTTATCTTTAAGGCATCCGCAACAAGACCGGCCATATCACCGGCGTCTTTGAGACCTTTTTCACCTGTGCATGCATTTGCATTGCCGCTGTTTATGACAACGGCCTGCCCTTTGCCTGATTTGATCCTTTTCATGTCAAGCTTCACAGGCGCAGCCTTCACTTTATTCGTAGTAAAAGCACCCGCCATGTCCGCTTCCGTCCCGGAATAAATGAGAGCAAGATCCTTACGGCCGGGTTTTTTGATTGCGGCTTCTGCTGTTGAAAAAAGAAAACCTTTAGGGAACATTGTCAT
>DCVG01000062.1:0-20093 GCA_002328665.1 Nitrospiraceae bacterium UBA2194 | reverse complement strand
TAATTTTTCGAACAATGTCTGCACTCTTTGATTTAAGGAAATACCGTCAATGAGTCGAGCGCTGTCGTCTCCTCAACGCCCAGCATGATATTCATATTCTGCACAGCCTGCCCTGAAGCGCCTTTTACAAGGTTGTCGATTGCAGTAATGACAATCAGGGTATTTGTCCTTTCATTCAATTTCAGCCCGATATCACAGAAGTTCGTGCCGCCGACATGCTTGATATTGGGGTAAAGACCGTAGTCGAGCACCCTGACAAACGGCTCTCCTTTATAAGCGCTCCTGTAGATTTTTGACAGTTCATCAACGGTCGCCTTCCCTGCAAGCCGCGCATAAATCGTCGTCAGGATGCCGCGGTCAACAGGCAGCAGATGAGGCGTAAAATCGACGGCAAGCGGTTTCCCGCACAGCAGCGAGAGTTCCTGCTCGATCTCGGGCGTATGTCGGTGGGTACCGACGGAGTAAGCCTTAAACCCTTCGTTTACTTCACAATAAGATACGGCAACATCCGCTTTCCTGCCGGCTCCGCTTGCTCCCGACTTCGAATCGATGACGATCGATGCCGTGTCTATTAAACGATGTTTGATCGCAGGCAACAGGCCCAGCACCGCACCCGTCGGATAGCACCCCGGATTTGCAATCAGCTTTGCCTTTCGGATCCTGCTCCGGTATATTTCCGGCAAGCCGTACAAAGCCCTTTTCAGGGTCTTTTGATATTTGTGGGGAACCCCGTACCATTTGGTATACGTCCCGGCATTCCTTAGCCTGTAATCGGCAGAGAGGTCCACGACCATCTTCCCGTGAGTAAAAATGAAATCCACCGCCTCCTGGGATTCCCCGTGCGGAAGGGCCAGGAAAAAGAAGTCTGCCTTTCCAGTGATCTCCCGGACACGCAATGGTTCATAAACAAGCTTTGTACAGTTACGCAGGTGCGGAAAAAGGTCGGTTACGGATTTCCCCGCTGATTTTTCCGAAGTCACTCCTGTGACGACAACTTCAGGATGGTTTGAGAGGATGCGCAGCAGTTCGCCTCCGGTGTAACCGCTTCCGCCGCATATGAAGACACGAATCATATTCCCGTGGGCAGCAGATAGCAGACAGCAGACAGGGTTTTTACTTGTTCGGGATCGGATAAATGATGCTGATTTTCCTTCATTTCCTGTATTCTGTCTGCTACATTCCGTGTGCTGAAATTATCTCTTGGAGAACTGGAATCTCTTGCGCGCGCCCTTCTGTCCGTATTTCTTTCTTTCCTTTTCCCTCGGGTCTCTCCTGAGGAAACCCTCTTTCTTGAGCCTCACACGAAGGTCGCTGTTCATGTCAACGATAGCCCTTGCAATGCCGTGCCTGACAGCCCCCGCCTGCCCTGTGAGACCGCCTCCGGTAACAGTTGCGGACACATTATACTTGCCTGTTATCCCTGCGAGTTCGATAGGTTGACGGATCACCATCCTCAAAGTTTCCCTCGGGAAGTAGACATCCGCAGGTTTGTTATTGACGATAATCTGTCCGTCACCCGCTGTCATGGTGACCCTCGCCACTGATGTCTTTCTTCTCCCGGTAGCGTTGTACTGTATCTCGGCCATGTATTACTCCTTTAATGATTTTGCCTGTTTTTATTATATGGACAAAGGTTCCGGCTTCTGCGCCTCGTGAGGGTGTTCCGAACCCCTGTATACTTTAAGCTTCTTGATCATGGCCCTTCCGAGCCTTCCCTTTGGAATCATGCCCCATACGGCGGATGTGACCATCTTCTCAGGATACCTCTTAATGCGCTCCCTTGCGGTTTCCGCTTTCAGGCCGCCGGGGAACCCCGAGTGCGAATAATAGACTTTGTTATCGAGCTTCCTTCCCGTAAGCCTTATTTTATCCGCATTGATAACTATAATAAAATCACCTGTATCGATATTCGGCGTATAGACCGGTTTATTCTTTCCGGTCAGATATCCGGCAACCTTCACAGCAAGTCTTCCGAGAACAGCATCGCTGGCATCGACAAGATACCATTTACGAACCACATCATCCTTTTTAGCAAAAAGAGTCCTCATCACGTCACCTTCCTCAATTGTTAGTAAGATAGATAAGATAATAAAATTAAGATAAAATTGTCAACTCTATACCATCCCCTGCCTGCAAAATAGCCTCGTCAGGTCGACTCCTATCAGGTCGGCTGTCGCCTTCCATCGTTCATTCACCGGCGTATCAAAAATTATTTTGTTGTTTGCCGGGGCAATAAGCCAGCTGTCCATCATGAGTTCATACTCAAGCTGTCCGGGAGCCCATCCGGCAAAACCGAGGGCGAAGAGAAACTTCTGCGGGCCTCTCCCTGCGGCGATATCGATAAGTAATTCCTTGGCGGTCGTCAATGCAATGGAATCGTTGATCTTTATCGAAGGGCAGTAAATATCCGAAGACGAATAGAGGATATATCCCTGCTCCGGCTTGACAGGGCCACCGTAGAATACAGGCAGGTCTATCAGGCACTCCTGGATATCGAGTCCGCCGTGCAGCGGGACAAAGCTGCTTAAAAGGACCCGGTTTATGACGAGTCCGAACGCACCGTCTTTTGAATGATCGCAGATCAGTATAACGGTGCGCTCAAAGTTCGGGTCCTTCAGGCTCGGGACTGCTATCAGGAACATGCACGTCAGGTTCTTGATCTCAATATTTTTCATGCCCGGCCCTGCAACAATTCTTTTTTACACTTTTTAATCGCAGTCTTTGCGAGCTGGTCGCATCGTTCATTCTCGGCATGCTCATTGTGGCCCCTTATCCACTCCCAATGAATTTCATGGAGGTGCGATATCTCAAGAAGTCTTATCCACAGATCCTTATTGACAACCTGCTGCTTCCGGCTGTTTTGCCAGTTATTCTTAAGCCACAGGGAGATCCATGAAGTTATGCCCTTTACGACATAATTGGAATCGGTAACTACCTTCACCCTGCAGGGTTTTCTGAGTGCTTCGAGTGCCTTAATAACAGCCGAGAGTTCCATGCGGTTGTTCGTTGTATGCGGCTCACAGCCCGAGAGTTCTTTTTCAAGTTCACCGGACCTTAATATTATCCCATAACCGCCGACCCCGGGGTTGCCGCTGCATGCACCGTCAGTAAAAATTTCCACGATGGGTTTCTCATTCTCCTTCTTCATCGGGACATATACTATTTTATACCATAATCCGCGGCTAAAATGATATTTTTTGCTGTTTATGTCTTAGAAAGGAGGCGATATGAAAGCTTTTTCTGCACATATACCTCTCTCCTTCATTTGTAAATGCATTTTTTGGATTAACAACGCTGTGATACAATAGAACCGCATGAATATCTCCGTAATGATACCGACTCTCAATGCCGGCCCGTCAATCGGCAGGCTCATTTCTGCGCTCTTATCACAGGAAAGCCGTCCGCACGAAATAATTGTCATTGACTCCACCTCGACAGATAATACTGTCGGCATTGCAAGAGATTTCGGCGCAAAGACTATAATAATTCCGGAACGTTCTTTTAACCACGGAAAAACAAGGAATTTGGCGGCTGCTGAAGCCTCCGGCGATGTCCTTGTGTTTATGACGCAGGATGCGCTTCCGGCAGATGAAAAACTGCTGGGCGCTTTAACTTCACCCCTGCAAATTCCTGATATTGCAGCGGCATTCGGACGGCATATCCCGGCGCCTGATGCATCACCATTAGAGGCGTTTGCGAGATATTTCAATTACCCTGCCTATGGTGCGACCAGAGGGATCGACGATATACCCAAGTTCGGAATCAAAACATTTTTTTTCAGCAACGTATGTTCTGCGATCAAGAAAGAGCTTTTTCTGAGGGCAGGGAAGTTTCCCGAGGATATCAGGGCTAATGAAGACATGCTGATCGCTGCAAAATTGATTTTGACCGGCTTCAAGGTTGTCTATGTCCCCGACGCACGGGTCATCCATTCCCATAACTATTCGCTTTTAAAGCAATTCAGACGTTATTATACTATAGGGTCTTCCCTGAAGACCCATAAATGGGTCTTGCAGCATGCCCGGGCAGAGGGAGAAGGGAAAAAGTTTATCCGGGAGCAGATGCTTTTTGCGGTAAAACAGCACAGATATCTCTGGATACCGTATATTTTAATGGAGTCTGCGGCAAAATATGCAGGGTACAGGAGCGGGTTACTTCTGGGATGACGGAGATCGTTAAGTTTATAACGAGGCTTTTTCAGATCTTCTGCCTTATCTTCATTGATCTTTTGGCCTTTTATACTGCGCTTTTCATTGCCTGGGTCCTGCGGGCAGAGGTCATGCCTTATTTCATGTCCAACCTGCCCCTCCTCAGTTTCTCATACCTCCATTTTATTTCCTTCTGGTGGATACCGGTCATCTTTATCTCCATCCTGTCTTTCGAAGCCCTTTACATCCGCAGTCTCCCTTTCTGGGACGAAGTAAGAAGCCTTACAAAGTCAGTGTCACTCGCCGGTATAACGCTGCTGGCTATTGTAACGCTGGGCAAGATGGGCGACATAATGTCCCGGATAGTACTGCTGAATCTGTGGGTAGTGTCGTTGTTTATTTTCCCTGTCTTCCGCCTCTGGGGCAAGAAAGTCCTCTACCGGGCAGGCATATGGCGGGAAAGAATATTGATCATAGGCGCGGGGAACGCAGGCAAACTGGTAATGGAGGGACTGGAGCGGGAAAAGCACATGGGATACGATGTTGTCGGCTTTCTTGATGACGACAAGGGAATGATAGGAACTGCCGTCAAAGGGAAAAAGGTGTTTGCCGGCGTGGATAAGTTCCCGTGGCTTGTCAGGGAACTCGGCATCAAGACAGTCATCATCGCAATCCCTTCTCTCTCTCCTGAGAAACTCTCTCTCCTGACAGCAAAGGTTCAAAACACCATCGCAAACACTATGGTAATACCTGATCTGAAGGGCATTGCCCTGCTGAATACGGACCTTTTCCACCTCTTCCTTGAACAGATATTCCTGATGCATATAAAAAATAACCTTAAGTCAGTTACAAACAGGTCTGTTAAAAGGCTCTTTGATATGTCCATGAGCATTCTTGCAATGCCGGTTCTCCTCCCTCTCATCGGCCTCATCGGAATGTTAATAAGAATCGAGACCCCCGGGCTTGCAATATACGCACATGACAGGATCGGAGAAAAAGGGAGAACCTTCCGCTGTTACAAGTTCAGGACTATGTACAGAGACGCCGAAGAAAAATTGAAGGAGATGCTTGAAGACAGCGAAACTCTCCGGAACGAATGGGAGCAGACATGGAAACTTAAGGACGACCCGAGGGTAACCAGGATCGGGCGCTTCCTCAGAAAAAGTTCTCTGGATGAACTCCCGCAGATCTTCAACGTGATCAGGGGAGAGATGAGCCTCGTAGGTCCCCGACCGTATCTGCCGAGGGAAAAAGCAGATATCAACGAGAACATCGGGGTCATCTGCAGCGCCAAGCCGGGCATTACGGGGCTGTGGCAAGTTTCGGGAAGGAGCAATACAAGTTACCGCCACAGAGTAAAGCTCGACGCGTGGTATGTAATGAACTGGTCTCTCTGGCTTGACATAGCGATACTGTTCAAAACAATACGGGTAGTGCTCAAGGCAGAGGGGGCATATTAGGATGTGTTGTACTATAATAAATTAATCTGTTACTATCAATAAATAATGATTAAAGATATTCCCATTCTCAGCTCTGAAGATTTGCCGAAAGTGCCTTTTGTAATCAATGGCATCTCGTCCCGTTTTATCCGTGAAAGCAGGGTCATACCGCTGGAATTCAAGAATAACGTCCTGAAGGTCGTAATGGCAAATCCCTGCGATTCCGCGGTAACAGACGCCCTGAAAGTAGCCACCGGCGCCGATATCGCGATTTACGGGTGCGACAATAATGTGATCGATGAATACATAGCCAGATTCTATGAGCAGGAATCGCAGAACATAAACAGGATTATCGAAGACCTCGGCGAAAGAGGAATCGAGTTCATTAAAGAAGATGAGGAAGACATCGGTCACCTGAAAGACCTGGCTTCCGAGGCCCCCATTATAAGGCTCGTCAACATGCTGATAACCCGGGCTGTCGAAAGCAGGGCAAGCGATATCCATATCGAACCGTTCGAAGATGAACTGAAGGTGCGGTACCGCATTGACGGTGTCCTGCACGACATAGAATCAACGCCCAAAAGACTGCAGGCCGCGATTGTATCGAGAATAAAAATCATGGCAAAACTGAATATCGCCGAACGAAGATTGCCGCAGGATGGCCGTATAAGGCTGAAGATCGGAGACCGGGAGATAGACCTCAGGGTGTCGACTATCCCCGTGATTTACGGAGAAAGCGTGGTCATGAGGATCCTCCATAAAGAGGGTATCGTAATAGACCTCGACGTCCTTGGTTTCCCGGCGCAAACCCTGTCCGTCTTTAACCAGCTCATTAATAAGCCAAACGGCATCCTGCTGGTCACAGGGCCGACGGGAAGCGGCAAGACTACAACTCTTTACGGCGCCCTCGACAAGATCAATTCCCCCGACAAAAAAATCATTACGGTTGAAGATCCTGTAGAATACCAGTTGAAAGGGATAAACCAGATACAGGTAAAACCCCAGATAGGCCTGAACTTTGCGAATACCCTGCGGCATATTGTCCGGCAGGACCCCGACATCATCATGATCGGCGAGGTCCGGGACCTTGAAACCGCGGAGATAGCCATCCAGTCAGCCCTTACGGGACACCTTGTGTTTTCGACACTGCATACAAATGACGCTCCGAGCGCGATTACACGACTTCTGGATATGGGTGTCGAGAATTTTCTCCTTTCCTCCACTATTCGCGGCATCCTCGCGCAGAGGCTCGTCCGGGTCATCTGTCCTTCGTGTAAAGAGATGGACGATTCCGCTGCCGTCCGGGAAGAGCTGACCCTGCTCGGCATAGCCGATACCGCTCAGCTCTATCGCGGGCACGGATGCGAAACATGTGCGTTTACCGGTTATTACGGAAGGGCAGGCATATTTGAACTGCTTGTGGTTGACGAGGGAATCCGGAAACTGATATTGAAAAGCGCCGATTCGAATCAGATAAGGGAAACGGCCAGGCACAACGGTATGAGAACCCTCCTCGAAGACGGGGCTGAAAAGATAAAGGCAGGGGTTACTACAATCAGCGAGGTTCTCAGGGTAACCCAGGAGGCTTAGATGCCTGTCTTCTCTTACAGGGCAACAACCGTCGAAGGTACGATCGTTGAGGGAGTTATCGAAGCGGCAGATGAAAAAACCGCAATTGAAAGGCTGAAAAATACAGGGTATATACCCCTGACAATCGCCCTGCCGCGGGAAGGTCTGAAAAAAAAGCTCTCCTTTAAGTCTTCGAAAGGCGCTCTCCTTACGTTTACCACGGAACTCTCCGCGCTTCTCGGCGCAGGACTGCCTCTCGACAGAAGCCTCAACATACTCGCCGGGATAACCGAAAGCAGCGAGATGAAAAGCGTGGTACAGGCGCTTCTTAAATCCATAAGGGCGGGAAGCTCTTTTTCTGAAGCTCTCCAGAAACATCCGAAGGTATTTCCAAAACTATATATCAACATGATCAGGGCAGGCGAAGCCGGCGGAGTTCTCGATGTCGTCCTGGACAAATTGAATGAATTCCTCGAATCATCAAAGGAATTAAAAGACCATATACTCTCGGTGATGATCTACCCTGCCATACTCCTTTTCACCGGCGGACTGTCGATCATTATCCTGCTCACTTATGTGCTGCCGAAATTTTCCCTGATATTTGCGGAAATCGGGGGTTCCCTGCCCCTGCCGACCAAAATACTCCTTACCTTCAGCAATACATTGAAAGCATACTGGTGGATGGCGGCTTCAGCGGTGTTTGTCTCCTGGATCATTTTCAGGAATTACATAAGGTCGGATGCGGGAAAGTACAAATGGGACTCCGTCAAGCTCAGATTCATGGGAGACGTCATAAAAAAGCTCGAGACGGCGAGGTTTTGCAGGACCCTTGGCACACTCCTGAAAAGCGGGGTACCGCTGCTGCAGGCATTAAACAATGCAAAGGACGTCATCAGCAATCAGGTCATTTCCTCTGCCATCGACGCCGTATCAACTGGTGCAAAAGAAGGGAAAGGGATCGCGGTCCCTCTGGCCGATGCCAATGTCCTTCCGCCCCTTGCGCTCTCCATGATCAAGGTCGGGGAAGAAACCGGCCAACTGGACAGCATGCTCATGAAAGTCGCATACACATATGAAAAAAGCCTGAGTGTGGCGATAAAGAGATTTGTGAATCTTATCGAGCCCGTCATGATTCTGACCATGGGGCTTATTATAGGGTTTATTGTCATTTCCATGCTTCTTGCGATATTCAGCATCACGGAACTGCCGTTTTAAGAAATACGGTGCAGATGCTCAACGCGGAATACAGTATAAAAAATGCCGGATTCACCCTGCTTGAGCTTATAATCGTCCTTTTTCTGATTACATTAATCATCGGCCTGTCGGCAGTAATGTTTGCAAGCTTCCTTCCCTCAAGCAGGTTTGACTCTACCGTCAGGAATATTTCAGCGACCATGAAATATGCCCGCGCCCTCGCACACATTCACGGCGAGTATCAGACCGTAACAATAGACCTTGATGCGAAAACATACGGCATAGATGGGAAAGGTTCGAAAGATATCCCTTCAGATGTGAACATAAAGATCATTGACCCTTTCGCAGGTGAAGTCGATGAAGGGCAATACCGGTTTATCATGTATCCCGGCGGCGGCGTTGAGGCCGGAACGATTGTATTGTGGAATGCGAAGAGGTCCGTGAGGATTGAACCGGACCCGATAGCCGGGTCTCTGGTGATCAAATAACGACTGGAAAATCATGAGTTCACTGATTATAAAAACCCTCCTGACCCCTGGTCGCCTTCAGCGCCGCCGGAGGCAGGTAAACTCCCTTTGCCAAAGGGAGGGAATGCACCCCTCTTTGGCAAAGAGGGGTAAGGGAAGATTTTTCAACAGTGATGACCTGCTCAGACACCCCCTGGCAAAGTCGGTTACGGCCGGATTCGGAAGAAAGATCGTGGGCAGTACAGTTGGCTTCACCCTTCTTGAAGTGCTTGTTGCGACATCGTTATTGGGCATTGCAGTGGCCGTTGTTCTGCAGCTTTTTTCCGCAAACCTGCGTGCGCTGTCTCTGTCCGAAGATTATGTGAAAGCCTCGGCAGCGGCACAGGTGAAGATGAGAGATATCCTCGATGACGGTAAACTCAATGAGAAGGCATTCAGTGAAATAACCGACGACGGATACAGAATCGACGTCACTATTACGGAAGTCCTGAAAGAGAGGACAATGAATCTTGAGGTAAAACTCCTGGAGATAGACCTGATTATATCCTGGATGAAGGGTACAAAAGACAAGTCCTACACCTTGCGGACAATAAAGGTCATGAGAAAAGAGATATAGGCAGGCATGAGACATCAAACGCTTATCAGCCCCCGGCCGGCGCCCTGCAGTTCAGCAGGAGGGTTTACCCTCCTCGAGCTGACTATCTCGATAACCCTGATCGGGCTTATTGTCCTCATTGTTGTCGGAGCCCTGAGGCTGGGGTACCGCTCGGTGGAATCGGGTGAGAAAAAAGCCGTTTCTCTTGAGAGAACCAGGTCGTCATATCAGGTTATCGATTCGCAGCTTCAGTCGTATATTCCGCTGTCCTATGAAGAAGACGGAGAGACAAAATATTATTTCAAAGGCGAAAGGGACTCCATGCGTTTCACAACAAATTACTCGATCTGGGGAGGGGCCAAAGGTTACGTCATTGCCGTCTATTCGGTAAAAACTGAAGACGGAGGGGAGCAGGCCCTGTATGCTTCGGAAAATGTGATCGGCATTGAGGGGCAGAGGGATACAAAACTGCTCGACAATTTCCAGTCAATATATTTCGAATATTTTTTCAAGGACCCGACAGAAGAAGGGAGCTGGGTGGACCAGTGGACAGATGAGGTCAGTACCCCTGAAAAAGTGAAGCTCCATTTTATCGATGGGGGGAGGGATATCTCTTTTGTTATTCCGCTGAGGGTAATAGGGTTGCCGGAGGATTTGATCGGCAGAGCCTCGCTCAGGGAAGAAGAGTAAAAAACCGGATGTACGGGAAATATATGACATCCAAGAAAGGCATCGCCCTCCTGATGGTATTGTGGGTATTGACCATACTCATGGTCATCGCCATGTCCTTTTCGTTTATGACAAGGACGGAGATGTTTGCCACCCTGTCTTTCAAAAGCGGCATTGAGAAAAAATTCCTGGCTGAAGCAGGCTTGGAAAGAGGGATAATGGAGCTTTATTACAGAGATATATACAGGCACCAGACGGTTGAACTCGAAGGCCTCGGGGTCTGGAAAACCGACGGCACGCCCTATCAGGGAGAGGTGGGTGACGGCTTTTATGTGGTAAGGATAGTCGACGAGTCCGGTAAGGTAGACATAAACACAGCGTCTGAGTTACTATTAAAAAATCTGCTGGTAAATGCGGGTGTCGACGTTGATGATGCCGATATAATTGTCGATTCTGTTATGGACTGGAAGGATGAAGATGATCTCCACAGACTTCATGGCGCTGAGAATGATTATTATTCATCCCTGCCGAATCCGTATAAGGCTAAAAATGCTGATTTTGACACATTAGAGGAGCTTTTGCTGGTAAAAGGTATGACCCCCGAAGTACTCTATGGAAACAAAGAAAGAAAAGGCATTATCGAATTTCTTACACTCCATTCAAAGGCGGCGCTTATCAATATAAACGCAGCGCCCAAAGAGGTTTTGGCAGCCCTGCCGGGCATGTCTCCCGAGATTGCAGACAGTATAATCAGCTACCGGGAGACGAAAGAGATTATGGGCGTCCAGGAATTACAAGGGATTATCGGGGACAACCTCAATGCGATTGAGCCTTATATTTCTACGGAAGGGACCGACACCTTCACTATCGACGCTTACGGATCAAAGGGGAATGAAAAAGGAAGTTATGCTGTCAGGGCGACCGTAGTCATTTCTGCGGCTGAGGACACGCATAAATATCTTTATTACAAAAGCCCTTCGAACATATACCAATGAACGGATCTATTGTTATAACGAAATTAACGACTATTGCCGCTTCTTCTTCAAACTTCCTGAAAAGGCTGGCGGACCCCGTATGGAAAATACTCTCTTTTAATCTGGCCGATGAAACCATCTATCCGGCGAAAACTCTCTCTGCCTCTATCGAAAAGGGGGTCCTCTCGGTGGCGTATGGATCAAGGTTTTTCTCACGGATTAAGATCCGCGGGCTCAGGGAATTCTCCTTTGATGAAGACAGATTTCCTCAACCGGAAGTCTTTGCCTCTTCATTGGCTCTGGCTATAAGTGATCTCGGCGCTGTCAGTGCCGATATTTCTCTGAGTATCCCCAAGGCGTGGGCCATAATCAAGACGGCGGAATTCCCGGTCACCGTGAAGGAGAACCTGCCGGATGTCGTCTCATTCGAATTCGACAGACTCACTCCTTTCAGTCCTGAGGACACTTTCTATGACTTCAGGATAATCGGAGAAGATGCCAAAAGGATCGCCGTCATGGTGGTTGCGGCAAAGGCCGACCTGGTAAGGCCCTATATCGAAGCGCTCGCGGAGAAGGGTATTACAGTCAACAGGGTTACAGTAAATCTGTCCGGACTGGAGACTCTTTGCCGCTATGCCGGCGCCGGTTCAGACACTGTCTTCGTCGAGATACTGAAAGACGGTTTTGAAGGCGCCTTATTCTTCAACGGCGCCATATCCTCACCCTTTACAGGAAGTTTCACCACCGATGACGACAACGCGAGGGCGGATATGATTATGAACGAGGTCACACCTCTTTTCCAGACTATGCAGAGATACGACAGGGCGCCCGGTATCCTGCTTCTCATGAAGGATAAAATCTCCCCTCTCAAGGAACTGTTGAGGACCCGGATAAACCATCCGTTCAGGATACTGAATGAAACGGACACAAGAATCAGATATTCGGGCGAAGAGAAAGGGATTCCCTATGCTGCTGTCGGAGGAGTCCTGGAATCTTTGTGGCCGAAGGCGGAAAGCCTCAATCTCCTGCAGAAAGGAGCCCATGAGCGTCCGAAATATCCGAAGACCCTTACTATAATCCTCTCCCTCCTGCTCATTTCGATGTGGGTCCTTTCTATCATCGCTCCCCTCCGCACCGAAGGGAAAAGACTGGAGGAAATAGACCGCCAGATCGCGATGAGAAAAGAAGAAGTAAAGAAAGTCGAGGCGTTGAAGAAAGAGGAAGAATCCCTGAATCACGAAATAGCATTAATCAACAATTTTAAGCGTAACAGGCCGCTGACGCTTGACATCCTCAAAGAGCTCACAGTTATTCTTCCAAAGAACGCCTGGCTGACGAGGGTACGGGTCGCGGATACGACTGTCAACCTTGAGGGATATGCGGCCTCCGCTACAGGGATGCTGCCGAAACTCGAAGCATCTCCCTACTTCAAGAAGGCTGAATTCGCCTCCCCCACCTTCAGGGATGCGAGAATGAATTCCGACAGGTTCAATATCAAAATGGACATAGAAGGATATGAAAAAATCGAAGAACCGGGGAAACCCGGGGAGGGAGATGAAGATGAAGAAGAGTAAATTCTTATTTGTCAGTATTCCTCTCATGGTCTGCCTTCTCGGGCTCATCGTATACCAGTATGTTTATTTGGGGGTACAGGGCGATATTGCATCAGTTCAGGAGAGCGAGGCGATTAAAACAAAGACTCTTGAAAAGTATATAACGCTTATATCTGAAAGGCCCCAACTCGAGAAAAAGGTTGAGTCACTGAAAGAGGAAAGGAAGGCCGAAGAATCGAACCTCGTAGAGGGACAGACCCTTTCCCTTGCCGCTGCCGCGCTTCAGGACACAGTGAAGGATATCGTAATGCGGAGCGGCGGGACGATATCGAGCCAGCGCGTGGCAAAACCCGAAGACCTGGACAAATTCAAAGTGATTACCGTCAGTGTTGATACTGTTCTGCCCGACTCGAGGGCATTGCGGGATATCCTCTATGCGATAGAGACAATGACGCCGTATCTTATTGTGAAGGATATTGATATCAGGGTAAGGAATTACAGAGATCCGCGGGAACAGGTAGTAAAGCTGGACGTATCCGCTCTCACAGGCAGCAGGTAATTTTCGTCACGGTTCCGCGGCCCGAACCATAGTTTCCTTTATCCAGCCCCTGAGTTCCGCTATTTCGAAAGGCTTTCTCAGACACTTCACCGCTCCTTTCTTCAATACTTCGGCTATCTGTTCCTGATTCGCGTTTCCCGAAAATGCTATTACGGCTACCCGGGGGTTGAGTTTTTTCATTATCATAAGCGCACTGATGCCGTCAAGCCTGGGCATTGAGACGTCGAGCAAGACCATATCGTAGGGGTTATCAATAAAACGCAGAACCGCTTCCACTCCGTCGTGGACGAGGTCTATCGAGCAGTTTTCTTCCTCGATCTCTTTTTTTAAGACGTCACCTAAATTTCTATCGTCCTCTGCCAGCAGAATATGCAATATCTTCCCTTTCTCGAAGGCTGCCCCGGAAATCAAAGTCCGTTCACCGATTTCCGGATCCTGTTTTTAAAGCAAGAGAAGTGCCAGCATTTCGTCTTTGATTTTTCCCGATTTGCAGTAAATGAGAAGGCCGCTGCCCGGCATTCTGCCCCAATGTTAAGGGCATATTGCCCGATAATCATTCAGGCAGGGTTATCGTGAAGGTCGTGCCTTTTCCCTTCGTTGAAGCTGCACTGATAGTGCCGCCGTGGTCTTTGATAATGTTATTCACAACAGAAAGGCCGAGGCCAATGCCTCCTTCTTCAGCCCTGGTGGTAATGAACGGATCAAAGATTCTTCCCGCGAGTTCGGCAGGGATACCCCGGCCTGTATCGCTTATTTTTATATATGCGGCTTTATCCCCCGGCCCTTTCCCGGACGTCTCCCTGCCGGTCTCGATAGTGAGCGTGCCGCGGTCTCCCATGGCATCGAGCGCATTGACGACAATTGCGAGAAAGACCTGCCTCAGTTCACCCTCGCTTCCGTAAACAACCGGACCGCTCCCGTAGTGCTTTATAACCTTCACCTCTTTCAGTCTGCCCTGAAGGTTTATCAGTTCGACAGTCTTATCGAGCACATCGTTGACATCCACATTCCTTTTTTCATAGGTCGTCTTTCTGACAAAAGACAGCATGCTCGTTGTAATGCCTTTGCAACGCGCAACCTCCTCCAGGATAATCCCGAGGTAATTTTCGAACAATCCGGGTTCAAACCGTTCATTTCTCATCCTGTTCAGGAGACCTTCGGCACACGCGGCAATCGTAGCCAGGGGGTTGTTGATCTCATGAGCTATGCCTGATGCTATCTGGCCGAGCGCGGCAAGCCGTTCGCTCATAAGCAGACGGGACTCCTGCTCTTTCTTTTCAGTTATGTCCTGGACCGTTCCAACCATACGTACCAGTTCACCGTTTTCATCGAAGGCAATCTCTCCCTGGGCATGGACAAAGCGGACTGTTCCGTCCGGAAGTACGATACGGTAGTCAACGCCGTATGGCTTCCCGCGCAATGCTTTTTCGACTGCTTTCCCGACCGGTTCCCTGTCGTCGGGATGGACATAACTCAGGAAGGTGTCATATGTCGGTTCGAATTCCCGGGGATTAAGCCGGAAAATACGGTAGACTTCGTCGGACCACTGGAGTTCATTGGTCCTGATATCCCAACTCCAGTTCCCGATATGAGCGATCCGCTGCGCCTCGGCAAGGCTCTCTTTGCTCTTTTGAAGTGCTTCCTCTGTTTTTTTACGCTCGTCAATTTCGGCGAGAAGCGCATCGTTCGTCACGATCAACTCCGCGGTTCTTTCGCGAACCCGAAGCTCCAGCTCATCGTGCGCCCTTCGCAAGGCATCTTCCGTCTGCTTGCGCTCGATTGCATAACGCACCGCGCGGACCAACAGTGTGCTGTCCACCTGACCTTTGACTAAATAGTCCTGAGCCCCTCTATGCAATGCCTGGACAGCCAATTCTTCATCGCCAAGTCCGCTCATCACCACAATAGGTACCCGCGGCATCGCGGCATGTGTCTGCACAAAGGTATCGAGGCCGATGCAGTCGGGAAGGGAAAGATCCAGAAGAATAATATCACAACCCCCGCTGCTCAGGAACTGAAGCGCCTTCCCGATCCTGTCAAAGTGTATAACGTCGAACCGGACCGTATTAGTCTCGGAAAGCATTTCCCTTACCAGAGCAGCGTCTTCGGGATTGTCTTCGACCAGAAGGATTTTTATCAGTTCATTTTTCATAATAAGGGTATCAAAATTGGACAGGCATAATTATGAAAATCTCCCCTATCCCCTCCTGAAACCGTCTATTTAAGGCTGATACCGTAATGCGACAGTTTTCTGTAAAGAGTTTTAGGGTCTATACCGAGTATTTCAGCCGCCTTTTTTTTGTGCCCGCCCACTTCTCTGAAAACCTGCAGGATGTGCTCCCTTTCGACATCTTCAATCCGTTTTACAGTGTTCTTTTGCCGAGGAATCAAGTCGAACGGCAGGTCAATGGACTCTATTGTGTCGCCACTGGACAGGAACAAAGCTCTGTGAATAACGTTCTGCAGTTCTCTGACATTTCCCGGCCATGAGTATTCAGAGAGGATCTCCACCGCCTTTTTGCTGAGTCTCTTGTTTCTGAAGGCGGCGTTGTTTTTTATAATATACTCGACGATTAAGGGGATGTCTTCTTTCCTCTCCCTCAGAGACGGGATATGGACCGTAAAGGCGCTGATGCGGTAAAAAAGGTCGGCCCTGAAACTTTTTTCTTCGATCTCCTTCAGGATGTCTTTATTCGTAGCGGACACATAGCGTACATCGACCTTCACCTCGTTCGTGCCGCCCACTCTGAAAAAGCTTCCGGTCTCTATTGCCCTGAGGAGCTTTCCCTGAAGCTGAAGATTCAATTCACTGATCTCGTCAAGGAAAAGTGTGCCGTGATTGGCTATCTCCAGCAGCCCTGCCTTTCTTGCGTGCGCACCGGTAAACGCCCCCTTTTCGTGGCCGAACAGTTCGCTTTCAAGCATCGTTTCAGGGATGGCGCCGCAGTTAAGCGGAAGAAACGGGGCATCTCTCCTCCCTGATGCGTCATGGACGGCCCTCGCAACAAGCTCTTTGCCGACTCCGCTTTCACCGCAGACGAGGACAGGCAAATCCGACACGGCAAACTTTTTTATATTTTCCAGTATTTCGAACATGAGAGGACTTTGAGTAACAATCTCCGCTGTTTTGGACTGTCTCCTGATTTGTGATTTCAGGGCAAGGTTTTCGTTGCGGAGATTTTTCCTCTCATATGCCTTTTCGATGACCGTAATGAGCTTATGTATCTGGAATGGTTTGGTGATGTAATCGTATGCGCCCATCTTCATTGCATCGACTGCCGTCGATACAGTCGCATTCCCGGTGAATACGATTACCTCGGTGGATATCTCGGCATCTTTTACATGCTGCAGTACCTCCATACCGCTCATGCCCGGCATATTAAGGTCCAGGAGAAGAACGTCGTATTCTTCCTTTTCAAGAAGATCTTTGGCCTTGATGCCGTTTTCTGATTCGCTGACCTTGAACCCTGCCTCAGAAAGTTCACTAAAAAGCACCTTTCTCAGGTTCCGGTCGTCATCCGCAATCAATATTTTCATGGTTCGGGAGCTTTGCCCGGAAAAATCACGTGCACCTCATCAAAAATATTATTTCTAATATTATCATACTTGGCAGACCTTGCGGCAATTAATTTAACCCGTATGGTAAAATGATAAAAATGAGGGACATAGTGCATGCGGATTAAAGCGGTAATAAGGAATGCGACTGTTCTCAATCTGCTGCTGATATCGGCAATTGCGGTATTTTCTCTGTCAGTCCTCTTTCCGCTTGTCACTGCTGAGGTTCGATATACTCTGCCTGCTGCAAAAAAACATGTCGTGGAAGAAAAAGAGGCGGCCCCGGAGATAGAGTCCCCTTATATCTCGGAGTATGCTGCCATATCAGAAGAGAATCTTTTTCACCCGCAGCGGAATATCCCTGTTGAGAAGAAGGCGGAGCAGCCCCTTCCAAAACCCGACTTTGTTCTCTACGGAACATTGATTACGGATACTGTCGGGATGGCATATCTTGAAGACCGCAAAGCTCCGCGCAGCACTTCAGGGAGAGGGAAAAGACAGGTAGCATTAAGAAAAGGCGATTCCCTGAGCGGGTTTACCCTGAAGGAGATCGAATCCGGACGGATAGTCATGGTCAGGGGGGATGAAAAGGTAGTCATTCCTATCATTGACCCTGCGCATCCGAGAGAAGCGGGGGGGATGGTCGCGCCACCGGCTGCTGCACCACAGCGGCCCCAGCAGAGGCCGGCTGCGGTATCGAGGGAACCAAGGAGGCCGGATATCCAGGCCGCGAGAGAACAGCGCAGACAACAAATCCAGTCCACGCCTCCGTCTACCCGGCGCTCAAATATATCATCCCGAACCCGGAATCGCGAAGAACCGGGCGCTCCTGATTAATCCAAAAAAATCATTTAGTCCATATTATTCATAGCGAACTCTATTCCAAATGGTTGTCATTATCCGGGCTCATTCCCGCGCTATTGCCCTACTTCAGTCTTGCTTCAGCAGCCGGCCAGTTGATATTCCTGAAGAATGCCCCGATATAATCGGCCCTTTTGAGACCGTAATCAAGCATGAACGCATGCTCAAATACGTCCATGATCAATAAGGGATTGCACCCCGCGGGATGGGATACGTCATGTTCATTTATCCAGAAATTCATAAGCTTCCCGTTCATCACATCCTGATACAGCGCTACCCAGCCGATACCCCTCATTGCTCCTGTTGCCCTGAAGTCCTTCTCCCATACTTCATAGGTTCCGAAGTCCTCTGAAAGCTTCTTTGCGAGCTTGCTGTTTTTATCGAGACCTGACTTTCCGCCGAGATTTTCAAAATAGTATTCATGAAGCCTCATGCCGTTAAACTCCCACCCCAGCCTCCTCTTCATCTCCGCATATTCAGGGGTTCCTGTCTTGTCTTCTTTCAGCATCAGGCCGAGAGTGTCGAGAACCTTGTTCGTATTCGTTACATATCCCTGATACAAAGTAAAATGGTTCTTCAGCAATGTCTCGCCGAATCCTTCCATCCCGATAAGTTTCGAGTAGTCCTTTGCTGTGTATGCCATATCTTCCTCCTTTTTTATTGTTTCCGCATTTGAACGGATGGCGTCCAGGAATAAGAAAGCCGCGCCCCCGATGCCCGCGGCAGCCAGGAATTCACGTCTGTTCAGCATAATGTAAACTTCATCAATGATGCCATAAGCGGACAATTATCCCGCAAGTCTTTTTGCCATGGCAAGCGGACAGGTAAAGTCCGGAAGGTTCGTCGCTTCAGGCACAATCTCCCTGTAAGAGACCATATCTTTCCTGTCTATGACAAATATTGCCCTGGCGAGCAGCCGTAATTCCTTAATCAGGACGCCGTAAGACGTTCCGAAAGTGGCATCCCTGTGGTCAGAGAGGGCGATTACCTTATCGATGCCTGCAGTCGTGCAAAACCTTGAGACTGCGAACGGCAGGTCCATGCTTATATTGAGCACCACTACATCATTCCCCAGTTGTGCCGCCTCCTGATTGAACCGCCGTGCCTGCGTATCGCAGACAGGGGTATCAAGTGAAGGAGTGACGCTGATAATCTTTATCTTTCCTGTGAAGTCCTTCAGTCCGACTTCCTTTAATTCGCTGTCGAGCACAGTAAATTCAGGCGCCCTTTCACCCACCCTGATTTCAGGGCCGACAAGGGTGAGCGGGTTTCCCTTCAACGTAACGACATTCTTTCTTTCCATCGGTTCTCCCTATAAGCTGACTGATTTTCTCCTGCCCCTTTTGCGCTCGACCAGCTCTTTGGCTGCCTCTTCCATCGGGCCGATTTCATTCTTCTTCAGCTTTTCGTACCCGTCCATTACTATTTCCTCTGCCTTCAGCCAGTCATCGAGTTCACAACCGGACCCCTTTCCCCTCTCTTCGTAAAGCTTGTATGCAACCTTTGCGATCTCTTCGCTCAGATCTCTCTCCGTAATCAGACCGCTCAATCCAATACTTTTAGCCATCGGGCCTCCTCCTTCAACAAATTTCGTTTTGGGCGTATATCCGCATCAGGGACATAGCAGAAAATCCATTTTGTCCTTACCTGCCCATAAAAGCAAAATGGATGCCAAAAAAAAATCGTCAATTTTTCAGAGTGTTAGGAGAAAAGTCCGCATGTTTTTTTATAGAAGTAGTGTTTCTCCCGGCAATTTGCCCTGCAGAAAGGGACAAATTGCCGGGAAGCAGGTCCGATTATTTTTTTGTCCAGTTTCCGCTGACGTCCTGAATCCACCAGCCTTTTTTGGCAGCGTCACGCCTGATCGCAGCAAATTGCTCGACAGCCTGGGGCATCACCTGCCGGATATTCGCTTCATTTTCCTGAACCCTGTTGATGCGTATTATCGCCTTTGTCATTCCCATC
This sequence comes from Nitrospiraceae bacterium UBA2194, assembly GCA_002328665.1. Classification (GTDB taxonomy): domain Bacteria; phylum Nitrospirota; class Thermodesulfovibrionia; order Thermodesulfovibrionales; family SM23-35; genus UBA2194. Next base: position 545 of record DCVG01000062.1, on the reverse strand, counting down.
ATAACAGTTTTCCTGTTGGCGTTCTCCGTATCAACTAGTTTTTGGTCACCGGCGGTCAACGTCCCCTCCCTCGCAACAAGGAGGCCGTTATTTGCCTCACCGACCGCACCGCTGTCTCTCAGCCTGTCGATGTCCGCAATCCTCGCTCCCATGTCCTTATACGCATTAACAACGTCCGGCATCTTTTTCACAATTTCCGCGATTTTTTCAGAAATCCCCGCTTCCTGGGCATATGCTGAGGCTATCAGATGAAACCGCATTGAACTCTCCGGACTCCCCCCGGGTTTTTTCTCGTCAGGTTGTACTGCCGGTCCCATGAGCTCCTTTTCCAGCGTCTTATACGCCTCTTTCACATCTTTTTCAGGGAAATAAATATTTACGGTAATAACAGCACACGATACAATAATGAACAAAAAAGCTACTGCAATAAACCTGATTTTCATGTCTCTATCCTCCTTTTTATTAAGTTAAATCCACTTGACACAGCACAAAATATAACCGACGCGTTATATCTTTTCCTGAATCCTGAATTTCCCCTATTTCTC
>DCVG01000095.1 GCA_002328665.1 Nitrospiraceae bacterium UBA2194 | reverse complement strand
GCGATGGAGAAGGAACTGAGATTTGCAATAAGAGAAGGTGGAAGGACCGTCGGGGCAGGTGTTGTTACCGAGGTTATACAATAAATTCGGGGTAGGGAATTATGAGGGATATTATTTTATTTCAATGTACAGAGTGCAAAAACAGAAATTATTCAAGCATGAAAAATAAGAAGAACACGACCGGAAAGCTTCAATTAAAAAAATATTGCAGAAGTTGCAGGAAACATACCTTGCACAAGGAGACAAAATCTTAAGATGGATAGGCCAGTAGCTCTAACGGCTAGAGCATCGGACTCCAAATCCGAGGGATGGGGGTTCAAATCCCTCCTGGCCTGCCACATAAAGGTTAAGGTGACTGTTATTTGTTATTAAATAAAAGCAAGGAATATCAGGATAATGTGAAATGTTAAAAAAGGTTAAGGAATTTTTCAGGGAAGTAAAGGTAGAGATAAAGAAGGTAGTTTTTCCATCAAGGGAGGAGCTTATCGGCTCAACCTGGGTGGTAATCATTACAGTCATGATGATTTCGCTCTTTTTAGGCATCATAGATCTTGGTCTTTCAAAAATAGTGGGGATAGCTCTGAGATAATTATGGAAAAACAATGGTATGTCGTACACACATATTCAGGATTCGAAGAGAAGGTTAAGTTATCGATAGAAGAGAAGATAGATAAACAGAATCTGGAGAACAGGATTTCGAGGATATTAATCCCGACCGAAAGGGTTATAGAATTAAAGGGAGGAAAGAAGAAAGAGAGTGACAAGAAATTTTATCCCGGATATATTCTGGTCGAGATGGACCTGGACGACGAGACATGGCATTTGATCAGAAGCACCCCCAGGGTTACGGGATTTGTAGGGGGATCAAACCCTGTTGCGCTTTCTGAAGAAGAGGTGTCGGTCATACTTCAGCAGATAGAAAAGGGCCCCGTGCCTCAGGTGAAGACTCAATTCCAGAAGGGAGAAAGCATAAGGATCATCGACGGGCCCTTTACGAATTTCATCGGGAGTGTCGAAGATGTCGATATCGATCACGGCAGACTTAACGTTATGGTAAGCATATTCGGGAGGCAGACTCCCGTTGAATTGAATTTTTTCCAGGTAGAAAAAGCATAACAATATGGGACAAATTCTAAATACTAAATCAGAAATCCTAAACAATTTCAAAATGATAAGTTTCAAAAAAGCCCCGTATTGCGCTCTTTTGATGTGATTAGTACCCAATGTTTAGGATTTGGGATTTGGGATTTAGAATTTTGAATTTTCAAAAATAGGGGGATGTATGGCTAAGAAGAAGGAAGTAATTGCCCAGGTTAAACTTCAGATCCCGGCGGGGAAGGCAAACCCTGCTCCACCGGTTGGTCCGGCTCTCGGACCTCACGGGGTGAATATAATGGAGTTCTGCAAGGCGTTTAATGCGCAGACGCAGGCGCTCGGAGATACGATCATACCTGTTGTAATGTCTGTTTATGCCGACAGGTCGTTTTCATTCATAACAAAAACGCCTCCTGCTTCAGACCTTCTGAAAAAGGCGGCCGGTATCATAAAGGGTTCAGGTGTTCCCAATAAGGATAAAGTCGGCAAGGTCACTTCAGCCCAGATAAGGGAAATAGCACAGAAGAAACTTCCTGATCTTAATGCTTACTCGCTGGACAAGGCAGAGGACATCATTAAGGGTACCGCGAGAAGCATGGGCATAGAAATAACAGAGTAAAGAGGGAGACATGGGTAAAAAGCTGAAAGCAGTCCAGGAAAAAATCGAAACGGGCAAGGAATACTCGCTTGAAGACGCAATCAAGGTTGTTAAGGAATCTTCGTATACCAAATTTGATGAAACTGTCGATTTGGCCGTAAACCTCGGTGTCGACCCGAGGAAATCCGAACAGATGGTGAGAGGCACTGTTGTCCTTCCGCATGGGATAGGCAAGAAAGTGAGGGTCCTCGTTTTTGCCAAGGGCGAAAAAGAAAAAGAGGCATCGGATGCAGGAGCCGACTATGTCGGTTCGGAAGATCTTGTCGAAAAGATAAGCAAGGGCTGGCTTGATTTTGACAAATCCGTGGCAACCCCGGACGTCATGGGTCTTGTGGGGAAAGTGGGGAAAATTCTGGGGCCGCGGGGACTGATGCCGAACCCGAAACTCGGCACGGTGACATTTGATATTGCAAAGACTGTCAAAGAGATAAAGGCGGGAAAGATTGAGTACAGAACAGAGAAAGCAGGGATAGTCCATGTCCCTATCGGGAAAATTTCGTTCGATGCCGACAAACTCCTTGATAATGCGAAGACGGTCATCAGTTCGATCATCAGGGCAAAACCTGCTACAAGCAAGGGCAGGTATCTCAAGAAGATATCTGTTTCATCAACTATGGGACCCGGGATAGCTGTTGATTTGGTATCCCTGGGGAAGGGGGTGTAAACTGAACAGGTCAGAAAAAAAAGAGGTGATAAATGAACTCAGAGAGGAGTTCGGCAGAGCAAAGGCCGTAATCTTTACGGATTACAGGGGTCTGACTGTGGCTGAGCTTTCAGATTTGAGAAGCCTTTTGAGGGAGGGGAATTTCGAATATAAAGTTGTCAAAAATACCCTTGCCGGGCTTGCTTCCGAAGGCACCCCGGTATACGCTGCAAGGGATTCTTTCAGGGGCCCTGTAGGCATTGCTATCGGTTACGAAGATCCCGTGTTAGCGGCAAAAAAGGTGCTTGAGTACGCGAAGAAGAACGATAAGCTCAAAGTCGGAATAGGTATTATCGAGGGGTCGGTCTGTGCAGCGGATGAATTAAAGTCCGTTGCCGAATTGCCGCCCAGGAAGGTCTTACTTTCCATGGTGGCCGGGAGCTTCAAAGCCCCTCTCGGTAAACTGGCGGGCGCACTCAATGCTACATTGAGCAAATTTGTATATGTTATGGAAGCCATAAAGAATAAGAAAAGTTAAAAGTTGAAGGCGAAAGAGTTTTTGGGCCGTCAACTTAAATAAAAAAGGAGGATTTTAAAAATGGCTGTTACAAAAGAAGAGGTTTTCGAATTTATTGACAATATGACGATCCTCGATATGTCGAAATTTATAAAAGAGTTCGAGGACAGATACGGTGTTACCGCTGCGGCGCCGGTTGCCGTTGCCGCCATGCCGGGCGCTGCAGCCGGAGCTGCGCCGGAGGTGGAGGAAAAGACAAGCTTTGATGTCGTTCTCTCCGCTGCGGGAGAAAAGAAGATCCAGGTAATCAAGGTTGTCAGAGAACTTACTTCGCTCGGTCTGAAGGAGGCGAAGGACCTTGTTGACAGCGCTCCGAAACCGGTAAAGACCGGCGTCTCGAAGGAAGAGGCGGAATCAATGAAGGCAAAGCTTGAAGAGCAGGGTGCTACAGTAGAAATTAAATAAAAAGGAGACGTATGGCAAGGGTTCTTAGAAAGAGGTTAAATTTTGGGAAAGTCCCTCCGATCCTGGAAATACCGAACCTCATAGAGATACAGAAAAAATCCTATGAGAAATTCCTGCAGTGGGATATCCCAGTTGAAAAAAGAGAAGAATCCGGATTACAGGCTGCGTTCCTGAGCGTATTTCCGATTGTAGATTACAATGAAACAGCCTCTATTGAATTTTTGGGGTACGCGATAGGAGAACCGAAATTCGGTGTTCGGGATTGTTTGCAGAAAAGTATTACCTTTGCTGCGCCGCTGAAGATAAAAGTTAAGCTCAACCTCTGGGAGTTTGAACAGAAAGGCAGCAAGAAGTTGAAGGAATCGCGCGAAGAGGATGTTTATATCGGCGAGATTCCCTTAATGACCGATACCGGTACGTTCGTCATAAACGGTACGGAGCGTGTTATTGTGAGCCAGCTCCACCGTTCACCGGGAGTATTCTTCAGCCATGACAAGGGGAAAACCCATGCAAGCGGCAGGTTGCTTTATTCTGCAAGGGTAATCCCTTCACGCGGCTCATGGCTGGATTTCGAATTCGATACAAAGGATATCCTCTATGTGAGGATCGACAGAAGAAGGAAACTCCCTGCGACGATCGTCCTCAAGGCATTGGGTTATACCAATGAGGAACTCCTTAAGATTTTCTACCCCATCGAGGAGATTAAGATAAGCGGGAACAAGTTTACCCGTTCCGTCAGTGAAGTCCTTGTGGGATTAAAGACCCCTGCAAGTATTGTGATCCCCGATACGAAGGAAGTGCTTGTGAAGGAAGGCAGTAAAATCACGAGAGGAGCGATCCGGAAGATGGAAGTTTCCGGAATCAGGACGATCCCCATGGCAGGGGAGGACATAATCGGGAGAATTACCTTAAAAGACATTATCGATCCTACCACCGGAGAAGTCGTACTCGAAGGCAACGAGATCATTACAGAAGACGCTTTCAATAAAATCCTTTCTCTGAAGATCGATTCTCTCAATCTCCTTTTCATCGACAATGTCCACTATCTTTCCTCCCTCAGAGACACTCTTTTGACGGATAAAGTCAGCACGCAGGAGGAAGCGCTCATAGAGATATACAAAAAGTTGAGACCGGGTGAACCGCCGACCCTGGCGGCTGCCAAAGACCTTTTTAACGGCCTGTTTTTTGACCCTAAAAGGTACGACCTTTCCTCCGTCGGCCGATTGAAGCTGAACAAAAGGCTGAATATCGTGGTTCCTCTGGAAACCAGGGTGCTTACGGACAACGACATCGTTGAGATCGTAAGATACCTGTTCAATCTGAGGACGGGCCGGGGAGAAGTCGATGACATAGACCATCTCGGAAACAGGAGGGTAAGACGGGTCGGTGAACTCCTGGAGAATCAGTTCAGGATAGGCCTTGTGAGGATGGAACGGACCATCAAGGAGAAGATGACACTGACCGAACTCGAAACGGCCATGCCGCATGATTTGATAAACGCAAAACCGGTTATGGCTGCGTTAAAAGAGTTTTTCGGATCGAGCCAGTTGAGCCAGTTCATGGATCAGACGAACCCGTTATCAGAGATTACCCATAAAAGGAGACTTTCCGCGCTCGGTCCCGGTGGTCTGACCCGTGAAAGGGCCGGCTTCGAGGTAAGAGACGTCCATCCGACACACTACGGCAGAATATGTCCGATCGAAACTCCTGAAGGCCCGAATATCGGCCTCATAACATCTCTCGCATCGTATGCGAGGGTCAATGATTTCGGCTTTATAGAGGTGCCCTACAGGAAAGTCGTAAACGGAAAGGTCACAAAAAATATTGAATATCTTTCAGCTATTGACGGCGAAAAATATATCATTGCAGAGGCGACTTCACCGCTGGACGAAAAGGGGAATTTAACCGGAGAGACTGTTTCCGCAAGAGTCGGCGGAGACTTCAAGATGGTAGCCCCCCAGGAAGTCGAATACATGGATGTGTCGCCGAAACAGATTGTAGGCGTCTCGGCGTCACTTATACCTTTTCTTGAGAACGATGACGCAAACCGTGCCTTAATGGGGTCGAATATGCAGAGACAGGCGGTCCCCCTGCTCCAGCCGGAAGCCCCGATAGTAGGCACGGGGGTGGAAAATGTTGCGGCGAGAGACTCCGGAGCACTTGTTCTTTCCAAACATGACGGGGTCGTTGAGAGTATCGATGCCTCAAGGGTCGTTGTCAGGACTTCAGGCAACAGGGGTGGGGTCGATATATACAGCTTTATCAAGTTCCAGCGGTCGAATCAGGCAACCTGTATAAATCAAAAGGCGGTAGTGAATATCGGCGATGTGGTCAAAGCAGGAGACGTGCTGGCTGACGGCACCTGCACAGACATGGGAGAGCTTGCGCTCGGCAAGAACATCCTTGTAGCTTTTATGCCGTGGGGCGGATACAACTTTGAGGATGCCATCCTCCTGAGCGAGAGGCTCGTTAAGGAAGATGTTTTCACTTCCGTGCATATTGAAGAATTCAGTGTGGAGGCGAGAGAAACGAAACTCGGACCGGAGGAAATTACCCGCGATATCCCCAATGTGGGAGAGGAAGCTTTAAAGAACCTTGATGAGAGCGGAATAATCAGAATAGGCGCGGAGGTAAAGCCGGGTGATATCCTGGTCGGCAAAGTTACTCCCAAGGGAGAAACACAGCTTACTCCTGAAGAAAAGCTTCTGAGGGCCATCTTCGGAGAAAAAGCTGAAGAGGTCAAGGAGAGCTGCCTTTATGTCCCGCCCGGGATAGAGGGAACTGTAGTCGATGTCAGGATATTTTCGAGGAAAGGCACCGAGAAGGACGAAAGGGCGAAAAGCATCGAAGAAGAGGATATACAAAGGCTTCAGAGAGACCTCGAAGAAGAGGTGAGAATAGCTAAAGATGAGAAGTTCAAGAACCTTAGAGAACTGCTCGTTGGGCATGCGGTTGCAGAGGATGTCAAGGATGTAAAGACAAAAGAGGTTATATGCGCCAAAGGAAAGAAACTTTCGCAGAAGCATCTTGAGACGGTCAAGGACGAGCATCTGATACGCATCAAACCGGAAGACAGCGGCACGCGCGAAAAGATGGAATCCGTAAACAACGAAGCCAATCACTATATCCGCTATCTTGAATTGCGATACGATGAGATGATTGACAGATTGAAAAGGGGCGATGAGCTGCCGCCGGGAGTAAACAAGGTTGTCAAGGCATATATCGCAATGAAGCGCAAAATACAGATAGGGGATAAGATGGCCGGCCGCCACGGGAACAAGGGCGTTGTTGCAATGGTAATGCCCGAAGAAGACATGCCTTACCTTCCTGACGGCACCCCTGTGGAGATCGTTCTCAATCCGCTGGGCGTCCCATCGAGGATGAATGTCGGTCAGGTGCTTGAAACCCATCTTGGGTGGGCTGCAAGAGCCCTCGGGCTTCACGTAGCGACACCTGTATTCGAAGGCGCCAAGGAAATAGAGATAAAGGACCTTTTAAGGAAGGCGAAACTGCCGCAAAGAGGGCAGATAACCCTTTATGACGGTAAGACGGGCGAGGCATTCGGCAAACCTGTTACAGTCGGATACATGTATATGATGAAGCTCCATCACCTTGTGGATGACAAGATTCATGCCCGCTCTATCGGGCCGTACTCCCTGGTAACGCAACAGCCTCTCGGCGGAAAGGCGCAGTTCGGGGGGCAAAGGCTCGGAGAGATGGAGGTATGGGCTCTTGAGGCTTACGGCGCTTCCCACACCCTTCAGGAATTCCTGACTGTCAAGAGTGACGATGTTACGGGAAGAGCCCGTATGTATGAAGCAATCGTGAAAGGCGATGCGACTCTCGAACCGGGGGTCCCTGAGTCGTTCCACGTCTTAATAAAAGAACTCCAGAGTCTTGGACTCGATGTGGAACTTCTGGAGAAAAAGACCAAGGGGGAGTAGTTTGACTGAAGATATTTATGCCATTTTTCAAAGGCCTAAAGATCCGACGGATTTTGAGGCAGTAAGGATAAGGCTTGCATCACCTGAAAAAATAAGAGAATGGTCCTATGGAGAAGTAAAAAAACCTGAAACCATTAACTACCGGACGTTCAAGCCGGAAAGAGACGGCCTTTTCTGCGCAAAGATTTTCGGTCCCATAAAGGACTGGGAGTGCATATGCGGCAAATACAAGAGGATGAAACACAGGGGCGTCGTGTGCGACAAATGCGGGGTCGAGGTTATCCAGTCCAAGGTCAGGCGTGAGAGGCTGGGACATATCGAGCTCGCGACGCCGGTTGCGCACATATGGTTTCTTAAAGGGCTACCGAGCAGGATCGGGACGCTCCTTGATATGACGATGAGGCAGCTTGAAAAGGTCCTCTATTTTGAAAGCTATGTTGTTATCGATCCGGGCGATACGCCGTTGAAAGAGAAGGATCTTTTCACAGAAGATGATTACAAGAAAAAAACCTCCGAATACGCTTCAAGATTCAAGGCGGGAATGGGGGCGGAAGCCATCAGGGAACTTTTAAGAAAAGTCAACCTTGAAGTCCTCTACACGGAACTCAGGATGAAAATATATGAGGCGGTTTCGATAGGCATCAAGAAAAAACTTACAAAAAGGCTTAAGGTTGTGGATGCATTCAGAAAATCCGGCAATAAACCCGAATGGATGATTATGGACGTCATCCCTGTCCTGCCCCCGGATCTCAGGCCCTTGGTTCCTCTGGAAGGCGGGCGTTTTGCAACATCCGACCTCAATGACCTTTACAGAAGGGTTATCAACAGGAATAACAGGCTTAAGAGGCTGATAGAACTGAAGGCTCCGAGTGTAATCATTAAGAACGAAAAGAGGATGCTGCAGGAAGCGGTTGATGCGCTCTTTGACAACGGCAGGAGAAGCAGAGTTTTAAAGACGACGACAAAAAGGCCGCTTAAATCATTGAGCGATATGATTAAGGGAAAACAGGGCCGTTTCCGGCAGAACCTGCTGGGAAAGCGTGTTGATTATTCGGGAAGATCTGTTATTGTTGTCGGTCCAGACCTCAGACTCCACCAGTGCGGTCTTCCCAAAAGGATGGCCCTGGAATTGTTCAAACCGTTCATCTTCAACAAGCTTGAGGAAAAAGGATATGCAACCACAATAAAGGCGGCGAAAAAGCTCGTGGAGAAGGAAAATCCCGAAGTCTGGGATGCCCTCGAAGAGGTGATAAGGGAGCATCCGGTGCTCCTTAACCGTGCACCCACCCTGCACAGGCTCGGTATCCAGGCATTCGATCCGATCCTCGTGGAAGGCAAGGCTATAAAGCTGCATCCGCTTGTCTGCACGGCTTTTAATGCGGACTTCGACGGAGACCAGATGGCTGTCCATGTGCCCCTGTCTATTGAAGCCCAGATAGAGGCAAGAGTACTTATGATGTCCGTCAATAATATACTGTCGCCTGCAAACGGCAAGCCGATAGTCGTGCCGACCCAGGATATGGTTCTCGGTATCTATTATCTTATGAAGGAAAGATCGGGAGCTAAAGGTGAAGGAAAGACATTTGCCGATACCGAGGATGTAAGAATTGCATACGACGCCGGGATCCTGGATGAACATGCCGGTATCAAGGTAAGGATGGACAGCGGTTTTGTTCAGACAACGACCGGCAGGATCATCTTCAGTGAAATCCTCCCTGAAGGAATTCCTTTTTCCATGGTCAATAAGGATATGACCAAAAAGGAACTGGGTAAGTTGATAGAGCATATTTATAAGACCAGCGGCAAACGTCATACGGTAGTGTTTCTCGACAGCCTTGAGCAGCTCGGCTTCAAATATGCAACGAGATCAGGGGCATCTATTTCGATGGCGGATATGCATATCCCTTCGAAGAAGCGCGAACTTATACGTAATGCCGAGCAGGAAGTTATAGAAGTCCAGAAGCAGTATGCGGATGGTCTCATAACGCACGGAGAACGATACAATAAGGTCATCGATATATGGGCAAACGTGACCGAGAAGGTGGCTGATGAGATGATGAAGGAACTCGGCGCTGAGGAAGGGCAACCACTCTCTGAAGAAGAAATCAGGGAGAGGAGGTCGTTCAACAGCATCTTCATGATGGCCGATTCCGGTGCGAGAGGAAGCACCGCCCAGATAAGACAGCTTGCGGGAATGAGGGGTTTGATGGCAAAGCCCTCGGGTGAGATCATTGAGACGCCGATCACGGCAAATTTCAGAGAGGGGTTAACCCCGTTGCAATATTTTATCTCTACACACGGCGCAAGGAAGGGTCTGGCGGATACAGCCCTTAAGACTGCAAACTCCGGGTACCTGACAAGGAGGCTTGTGGATGTTGCCCAGGATGTTATCATCTCAGAGGACGACTGCGGAACAAGCGACGGCATAATTGTCACATCCCTTGTGGAGGGAGGAGAGATTATTCAGCCTCTGGAGGAGAGGGTAATCGGAAGAATAGCGGTTGAAGATATAAGGGATCCGTTGACCAAAGAACTCATCGTCAGAAGGAATCAGGAGATCGATGAGGAACTGACACTGAAGATCGTCGATTCCGGCATCGACAGAGTCAAGATAAGGTCTGTGCTCACATGTGAGACGAAATTCGGCGTGTGCACCCAGTGTTATGGAAGAGACCTCGGCAGGGGTGAAACTGTCGAAAAAGGCGAATCCGTAGGAATCGTTGCGGCACAGTCCATCGGAGAGCCGGGCACGCAGTTAACGATGAGGACATTTCATATAGGTGGAGCGGCATCGAAAGTAGTGGAACAGACGATTCTTCAGGCGAAAAACTCGGGGACGATCAAATTCGTCAATATCAATACGGTCAAGAACAGGGAGGGACTCCTTGTCGTGGTGAACAGAAACGGCGGCATATCCGTCGCGGACTCGAAAGGCAGGGAGAGAGAAAAATACTCGGTCGTCTATGGCGCGAAACTCCTTGTGAAAAACGGCCAGAAGGTGGATATAGGACAGAAGCTCGTGGAATGGGATCCCTATTCAACGCCGATCCTGACAGAGATCGGCGGCAAGATCGCCCACGGTGACATGATTGAGGGAGTGACGGTAAAGGAAGAGGTTGATGAGATAACGGGTCTCTCTCATAAAGTGATTATCGATTATCCTGCAAATATGAGGCCGAGGGTTTCGATCAAGGACGAGCATGGAAGGGTAACCCAGAAGCTGCCCGGAACAAATGCACCCGCACGTTATCTCCTGCCCTCAGGGGCCCATATACTTGTTGAGAGAAACGATATCGTATATCCCGGCGACATTCTTGCAAAGATACCGAGGGAGACGACAAAGACAAAGGACATAACCGGCGGTCTGCCGAGGGTCGCAGAGCTGTTCGAGGCAAGACGTCCGAAAGAGCAGGCTATTGTTACAGAGATAGACGGAATGATCGAGTTTAAAGGAGCACACAAAGGAATGCGGGTTGTCGTCGTTAAAGGCGGCGACGAGACCAGGGAATACCTTATCCCCAAGGGAAAACACGTGGGGGTACATGAAGGAGACTGGGTGAGGGCCGGTGAGCCGCTCATGGACGGCGCGGTAAACCCGCACAACATACTCGACATCCTCGGGCCGCAGGAGTTGCAGAGGTACCTTGTGGATGAAGTGCAGAAAGTCTACAGGCTGCAGGGCGTTACGATTAACGACAAACATATCGAGGTAATCGTCAGGCAGATGATGAAAAAGGTGAGAATCGAAGATCCGGGCGATACCAATTTCCTTATCAGTGAGCAGGTGGACAGGAGGGCCTTCCAGGAAGAGAACATGAGAGTAAAGGCGGAAGGCGGCAAACCCGCACAGGGCAAACCGTTATTGCTCGGCATTACAAAGGCGTCCCTGACAACGGACAGTTTCATATCGGCTGCCTCGTTCCAGGAGACTACGAGAGTCCTTACAGAGGCTGCTATCGGCGGCGCTGTCGACGAACTGAGAGGGCTGAAAGAGAACGTTATAATGGGCAGAATAATCCCCGCAGGTACGGGCATGCCGAGGTATCGGAACACCTTCGTAAAGAGGGAATTTCATCCCTCCTTACCGGAACCGCCTGCTGAAGAACAGTCTGCTTGATTAGTGCGTGGTCAGGCCGCGGGGAAATGAGTAATTCCTTGAAGCCTGACCGCGAAATATCTGGTTCCCCGCCGCATAATTTCAAATTCATCGCCGACGCGATGCTCGGCAGACTCGCCAGATGGCTGAGGTTCCTGGGGTTCGATGTGCTTTATCACCGGGACATCAGCGACCTCGGGCTTATCCGGATAGCAAGGGAACAGGACAGGTATATCCTTACCCGGGACACACGCCTTGTGAAAAGAAAAGGGATAAAATATTTTCTTCTGATACATTCGGACGACCCGTTCCAGCAGCTTGCCGAGGTACTGGACACATTAAATCTGAAACGTTACGAGCTTTTGAGCAGATGTGTAAAATGTAACGGGCTACTCACCAGGGTTGCGGACAAACAGGAGATCGGAGGGTCTGTCCCGGAGTATGTTTTCCTGCATTTCCCTGTCTTTATGAAGTGCAGTGACTGTGGTAGAATTTATTGGAAAGGCACACATCCCGAAAAATTCATATCGAATCTTCGGGATATATTGAATGTGGAAAAGGATTGCTGATGGATTTTCCCGGCATCGTTCTTGACACATCGGTTTTTTCTCAGCAGAAAAAACCCGACCACGAGACTGTTTACGATATGCTGATACTCGGAGGCGGTCCTGCGGCAATGAGCGCAGTGGTGTATGCGGCAAGGAAGATGCTCAGCCTTGCGGTCGTCACTCTGGACTTCGGCGGGCTTATGAGAGAGACTACCGAGATAGAAAATTACCTCGGGTTTCAGAGCATAAATGCAAATGACCTCGTGGTGAAATTCGAAGATCATGTTAAAAGCTTCGATATCCCTGTCTCTCTCGGCGTCGCTGTAAAAGAGGTCAGGAGGCAGGGCCGCATTTTCACCGTTCTTATGGAAGACGGAACGCTTTTTTCGGGCAAGACCGTCGTCTTCTGCCTGGGCGAACGCCATCGTCCGCTTTCAGCCCCCGGAGAAAAAGAATTAGCCGGAAAAGGCGTTTCATACTGTGCGACCTGCGACGCCCCCTTATTTAAGGGGAAAAGGGTGTTGATCGCCGGTGGAGGCAATTCCGCGTTTACAACGGCGTTCGACCTTGTACGGGTGAATGCCGAGATCGTTCTTGTGAACTTTGTCGAAGGGTGGCAGGCTGACGAGACCCTCCAGCAGAGAGTAAGAAGTTATGACAAGATACAGTTCCTGGATTTTCACGAGGTCGCCGGCATAGAGGGAGAAGGCAAGGTGGAGGAAGCGGTATTGAGGAACCGCAAAACAGGTGAGGAAAAAAGGATGCTTTTTGACGGGGTATTTGTGGAAATAGGGCTGCTGCCGAATTCGGACCCTGTGAAGAATCTGGTTGAGTTGAATAAAAAAGGGGAAGTCGTCATAGATTGTTCATGCCGCACAAATGTCCCCGGGTTTTTCAGCGCCGGTGATGTAACGATGGTGCCGCATAAGCAGATCATTATCTCGGCGGGAGAAGGGGCAAAGGCAGCATTGACCGCTTATGACTATCTTATCGAAACCAACCAACTCTGAGGTGAGCTTATGTCTTTGATACAGGAAAAGGAGCGCAAACAGCTTGTCGAGATTCTGAAATCGATGACAAACGACGTGACGATCGCAACGTTTACGCAGGAGTTTGAGTGCAATTACTGCAGAATGACGAGGGAACTTCTCGAAGAGCTTACAGGGCTTTCGGACAAGCTGAAGCTGCGGGTATATGATTTTGCGAAAGAAAGTGATGCGGCAAAAAAATATAATATCGATAAAATCCCTGCGACCGTTCTTCTCGGAGACCGTGACTATGGCATACGTTTCTACGGTGTCCCGGCAGGATATGAATTTACCACCCTTGTCGAAGATATTATTGCAGTAAGCAGTCGCGATCCGGGTCTTCCGGAAGATATAGCCGCAGAACTTTCAAAGGTTGACAGGCCTGTGCATATCCAGGTGATGATCTCGCCTACCTGACCCTACTGCGGGCGTGCCGTGAGCGCCGCACACCGTTTTGCAATGGCAAATGACTTTATCGTCTCCGATATGGTCGAATTAGCCGAATTCCCGCACTTCGCAGTCAAATATAATGTGCAGGGGGTCCCCAAAATAATAATCAATGAGAAACATCCTGTAGAGGGATCCGTAGATGAGAGGGAGTTCGCGCGGGAAATATTGAAGGCTATAGGGAAATAGCGTTGCAAGATTGTGTTGACATCCGTTTATCTAATATTAAATAATAAGAAAGTTATAATTTTTAACTTCAGGAGCGTAACCATGCCGATTTACGAATATATATGCAAAAAGTGTCATGATAATTTTGCCCTTCTTCAAAGCGTTGAAGCGGCTGAGAAGGGTACAAAATGTCCCAGGTGCGGATCAACCGAAGTGAAGAAACTTATATCGCCTTTCAGTTGTTCACTCTCTCCCGATTCAGGCTCTTCAGCCGGCGGGTCGCCGGGATTCAGCGGAGGCGGTTGAAGGCCTTCATTCTGCTGAACCTTGCGTTTAGCTGCCAAGTCGGAAACAGTCTGAAATCATTTAGTTGTTCCAGGGCACAGTTTAGCTGAAGCAAATCGAAGCGGATTTGACAAAAATTCGTTTTTTGTTTTAAATAAAGCCACTTATGATGGAAAACTCTTCCGAACCTCTATCCCCGGAAAAGAATTATCTCCTGGTGGCAGATGCTTTTTTCGATTCATTTTTTGAGGAATCAACCTGCAGTGTCTATGGATGGGGTCCTGTACAGGTTTATCCGCCTTATACCGATATTTTGAAGCAGGATACTCCTTCCAATGCGGTCTATTTTCTTAAACAGGGTTTGGTAAAAGTGACATGGGTCGACCGGATCGGTCGTGAAGTGATCGCCGGGCTTAGACGCCAACTCTGGATTATCGGAGCGCCGGCAGTTCTTTTGGACAAACAATATTCTTTTACGGTCTCGACAATGACACAGTGCGCTTTAAGGTGCATCTCTGCGAAGAACTTTTTGAATCTGGTGAAAACGCACACGGAATTTTCTTTCCATCTGATCCGGATGCTGAGCCGGGAAATCTTCAATCAGGGGAAAAAATTAGTAATGCTGGGTTGCTTACCCGCAAGAACCGAGCTGCCGAAGGATAAACCTTTGGTGAGGTCGGCTTTTTTTATTGTATTTAACACGGTGTAGTCGGACGGAAAGGCACCGAAGAAAGGAGGTATCATGCATATCCATAATGTACAAGCGCTCGCAAGGAATATAAAGTTTGTAGAGCATGTCAACACCCGGGTGGATGTCAAGGCATCTGAACATTGTTGCTGGAACTGTCTCTGGTCGGATATGACATATAATGGTCTCTGGTGCAATAAGGATACGGACGAAGTTGATTTAAGAGATATATGCGTTTCCTGGAAAGGTGAATAAAAATAGCATACGGAACTTTATGTTTGTTTCTCCATGATCATGCTATCCCCTGTCTCAGTATATCGTGCAGGTGGATAATGCCCGCGGGCTTCCCTTTGTCATCGGGCACTACAAGAGCGGTGATAGAGTGACTTTCCATGACGGATAAAGCCTTTGCTGCAAGTTCTTCTTCCTGAATTGTTTTGGGATTTTTTGTCATAACCTGAGCCGCCCTGAGTTCAAACAGCCTGCCGCCCCATTTTTCCAAACCCCTTCTTACGTCTCCATCCGTTATTATCCCCGCGATAGTACCGGCTTTGCCCAGGACCACTGTGAGGCCAAGCCTCTTGGAAGATATCTCTATGACGGCCCTCGACACCGGCGTATCGAGCGATACGACAGGGAGACGGTCACCGGTGTGCATGAGGTCTTTAACCTTGACGAAAAATTTCCGTCCTATACTTCCCCCCGGATGGTAAAAGGCGAAGTCTTCCTGTTTTAAACCTCTTTTGATAAGCAGGGCTACGGCAATTGCATCGCCCATTGCCATTGCAGCGGTCGTCGATGCGGTGGGAATTATACCCATGGGGCAGGCCTCTTCCCTTACCGATATGTCAAGGGTGACATCAGATGCCTTTGCGAGTGTCGAACGCGGATTACCGGCCAGAGAGATTATCTTAATACCGAATCGTTTAAGAAAAGGGATCAACCCGACTATTTCATTCGTTTCACCGCTGTTTGATATTGTGATTATGACATCTCGTTCGGTGACCATCCCCAGGTCGCCGTGACCCGCTTCCGCAGGGTGAAGAAAAAAGGCGGGTGTGCCGGTGGAGGCAAGGGTGGCGGCTATCTTCTTTCCGACAAGACCCGACTTCCCCATTCCTGTCACGACAACCCTTCCCCTGCTCGAATAAATAATATCAACGGCTTTCTCGAAATCGCTGTCCAGTCTTTTAATTAAGGCGGTCACTGCTTCCGCCTCTTTTTTTAAGACCTGTCTTGCAATATCGATGATACTGTCTGTATTGCCTGGTTTTGGGGTTTTATTCTTCGCCTTTTTTGTCATTTTGGCAACTCAAAATATCATAACAGATTCCATGCGAAAAGGCCTTGGTAATTTTAAGGATTAGGATTGATTTTTCAGAAGGTTATCGAGAGCCTGAAGAGTGGCAAGCAGTTTTCTCACGTCATCGAGTTTAATCATGTTCGGCCCGTCGCATAACGCCCTGTCGGGTTCCGGGTGAACCTCCATGAACAGGCCGTCGACGCCGACCGCAACAGCGGCCCTTGCAAAGGGTTCAGCGAATTCCCTTTGGCCGCCCGAGCTTTTCCCCATGCCGCCCGGGAGTTGAAGACTGTGGGTTATATCAAATACAACAGGAAACCCGAATGAACGCATTATGGGTAGTGCCCGCAAATCTACAACGAGATTATTGTATCCGAAGGATGTCCCTCTTTCGGTGATAAAGAGGTTTTGATTTCCCGTTGAAGTAAATTTATCGATGATATTTTTTACGTCCCATGGCGCAAGGAACTGACCTTTCTTGATGTTTACCGGCTTGCCGGTATTCGAAGCTGCAAGGATGAGGTCGGTCTGCCTGCACAAAAAAGCCGGTATCTGAAGCGCATCGAGTACCCCGGACGCCTGCCTGACCTCCTCAACAGAATGGACATCCGAGATCACCGGAATATTGAATGTACTCCGTACTTCGGAGAGTATTCTTAACCCCTTCTCCAGGCCGGGCCCCCTGAAAGAGGAGACGGATGTCCGGTTCGCCTTGTCATACGAACTCTTGAACATAAGCGGAAGTCCCAGTTCGGCGCATATGTCCCTTAGTCTTCCGGCAGCGGACAATACGATATCCTCGCTTTCTATTACACACGGGCCTGCAATAATGAACAGAGGATTAAGCCCCCCGAGTTTCTTATTTGATATTTGTATTTCTTTGGTCATTCTTTGAATGTAACGTACGTCTGCTTAACGGCGCCTAAACATCTCTGCTTTTCTCTTCCGCCCCGATTTCCAGAGAGGGGAACAATGACCTTTTTTCCCTGAGAGCGGCTGCTATGAATGCCCTGAATAAAGGGTGCGGGTCAGTGGGCCTTGATTTGAATTCAGGATGAAACTGGCACCCCAGGAACCAGGGATGGTCCTCTATCTCCGTAATCTCAACAAGTTCTCCGTCGGGACTGAGGCCGCTGATTTTAAGGCCGAGCCTTGTGAGGATGCCCCTATATGCATTGTTGAATTCATATCTGTGCCTGTGGCGTTCGGATATATCTCTCACTTTATAAGCCCTGGAGGCATGCGTATCGGGCTCCAGAACACAGGGATAAGCGCCGAGCCTCATGGTGCCGCCTTTATGGGAGTCTTCCGTGCGCACCTCGAGCCTCTCCCTCTTAAAGTCATACCATCTTTCCATCAGGTAGATGACAGGGTCTTTGGTATTGAGGTCGAATTCGGTGCTGTTGGCAGGGAGGCCGCATACGTTCCTTGCGTATTCTATCACCGCGCACTGCATGCCGAGACAGATGCCGAAATAGGGTATCTTCTTTTCCCTGGCAAATTTTACGGCTTTTACCTTCCCCTCGATCCCGCGATAGCCGAAACCTCCTGGAACAAGGATACCATCCACATCGGAGAGAAACTTTTCAGGTCCGTGGATTTCGATCTGCTCCGAGTCTATCCATTGAAGGTTTACGCGTGAGTCGTTCGCTATACCTCCGTGCGAAAGGGCCTCTATCAAACTTTTGTAGGCGTCCTTCAGTCCGGTATATTTCCCGACGATTGCGATAGCGACCTCATGCCTGGGTTGCTTCAATTTTCTCACAATGTCCTTCCATAGAGTGAGGTCAGGTTCATTACCGTTCAGACCGAACTTCTTGCTTATCAGGTGGTCAAGCCCTTCACTGTGCAACGTAAGCGGAACTTCGTATATTGTCTCTACATCAATCGCCGATATGACTGCATCAACATCGAGGTTGCAGTGGATGGCGATCTTCTTTTTTACATCCGGCGATAGCGGCCATTCGGTCCTGCACAAGACGATATCCGGCTGGATGCCTATCTCCCGGAACTCTTTTACACTATGCTGAGTGGGTTTTGTCTTGATCTCTCCGGCGGTCTTTATGTACGGGATAAGGGTGAGATGGATATAGAGGACGTTTTCCCTGCCGACATCGTATCTGAACTGTCTGATGGCCTCAAGGAACGGCAGGCTTTCAATGTCTCCGATGGTGCCTCCGATTTCAACGATCACAATATCGTAACCGTTGCCGACGGATTTTATGGATCTCTTTATCTCATCCGTGATATGCGGGACGACCTGCACCGTCTCACCGAGGTAATCTCCCCTTCTTTCCTTTGTGATTACATTGTAATAAATCTTACCCGTTGTGAAGTTGTTTGTCTGAGAAGTCCTTATTGATGTAAATCTTTCATAGTGGCCGAGGTCAAGGTCGGTTTCGGCCCCGTCATCCGTTACGAAAACCTCTCCGTGCTGGAAAGGGCTCAAAGTGCCGGGGTCGACATTGATGTACGGGTCCAGTTTCTGGAGGGTGACCTTTAATCCCTTTGCTTCAAGGAGAGCGCCGGTTGCCGCTGCCGCAATCCCCTTGCCGAGAGCTGAAACAACCCCGCCTGTTACAAAGATGTACTTAGACATTTTTCCACCCTTTCCAAGTCTTGCGGGGTGTCTACCCCGTATGTTTCAAAAAATGTTTCCCTCACCTTGATTTTCATCCCGTTTTCGAGAGCCCTCAACTGCTCAAGTTTCTCGGTCCGTTCAAGTCTTGTCGGTTTCATGGAAGCAAATGCGATCAATTCCTCTCTTCTGTAACTGTAAATGCCGACATGTTTGTAGTAGTCCGGAGTTGAGATCTCAGAGTGACGGGCGCGAAAAGGGATCGCGGCTCTCGAGAAATAGAGTGCAAACCCCTCCCGGTCGAAAAGCGCCTTTACTATATTTGGATCGGCAATCTCTTCCTGCTCTTTAATTTTACTGACAAGTGTCCCTATCGAAGCCCTTTTGTCGTCAAGGAGGGTTATGACATCGTCTATCATCTCGGGTCGTATGAGAGGTTCGTCGCCCTGCACATTGACAATTATATCATACTCTGTTGCGGCTGCTACCTCTGCTATTCTGTCCGTGCCGGAAAGATGTTTTCCGGCGGTTATGACCGCTTTCCCCCCGAAGCCGAGGACCTTCTCGAATATGGTCTCGCTGTCCGTTGCGACTATTACTTCGGATGCAAGCCTCGACCGTTTGGAGTTCTCATAGACATGCTGAATAAGAGGAATCCCTTTCAGGGGGTATAAAGGCTTTCCCGGGAAACGGGTAGAATGATATCGGGCAGGAATAATGACGGCTGAGGTCATAATAATATTAGCTAATCTGTTATTATATACTGTTTTTCCTGTCTTGACAATACCTTTTCATACACGGTATAGTTTTTTTGCCTGTGCGTCAAAGGCATGTCCGACAAAAATCTACAGAAAGGCTTCGTTACTTTGGATTTTTCGAGTATCGCCAGACAGATCATTATTGCGGCTGTACCGATTCTTATTGCTATTACCTTTCACGAGGTTGCCCATGGTTTTGTGGCGAATAAATTGGGAGACCCGACAGCCAGGATGATGGGAAGGCTTACATTGAATCCGATCGCACATATCGACCCTATAGGGACGATACTCATGCCCCTGATGCTCATTATCTTTACTAACGGGCAGTTCGTCTTCGGCTATGCAAAGCCTGTTCCGATAAACCCGATGAACTTCAAAAACCCCAAGAGGGATATGGCTATATCCGCAGCCGCGGGACCTGTAACGAACATTCTCCTGTCCATTGCAAGCATATTGGTCATTAAGCTTGTCATTGTCCCGCTGTCGCTTGTAATGCCTGAATCAACAAGTTCTGCAATATTGTCTCCCCTTTTTATGATTTTTCAGGCGAGTGTCGTATACAACGTCGTCCTCGCCGCGTTTAATATGATCCCGATACCTCCTCTCGACGGAGGAAGGGTGTTGATGGGTTTTCTTCCATACAGGCAGGCTGTATCTTTCAGCAAGATTGAACCGTTCGGTTTTCTCATCGTGATCCTGCTCATTGCAACAGGTATTTCAAGTTATTTTGTTATTCCGATTGTAAATTTATTCCTTTCACTTTTGCGATTATTTTAAAAGCCGCCGGGACGAAAAATCCATACTTTTAAAAGGTTAATATGAGGTGACAATGAACAAGGAAAGAGTTTTGAGCGGCATGCAGTCAAGCGGCAGGGTGCATCTCGGCAACCTTGTCGGGGCATTGAGCAA
The DNA here is from genome assembly GCA_002328665.1 of Nitrospiraceae bacterium UBA2194. Classification (GTDB taxonomy): domain Bacteria; phylum Nitrospirota; class Thermodesulfovibrionia; order Thermodesulfovibrionales; family SM23-35; genus UBA2194. Next base: position 1,069 of record DCVG01000095.1, on the reverse strand, counting down.
CTGGGTGAAACTGCAGGACAGATATGACTGTTATTATTTTGTTGCGGACTGGCATTCGCTTACCACCGGATATGCCGACCCCTCGACGATTAAGGAATCCACCAAAGACCTCCTCATCAATTTTCTGGCAGTTGGACTTGATCCTGAAAAATGCACGATATTCATACAGTCAAGGGTGCTCGAGCACGCCGAGCTTCACCTGCTTCTGTCGATGATAACCCCCCTCGGCTGGCTCGAAAGGGTCCCGACATACAAGGAAAAGCAGCAGGAGCTGAAGGACCGGGACCTGTCAAACTACGGCTTTCTCGGCTACCCGCTGCTTCAGACAGCGGACATCATCATTTACAGGGCGAAGTATGTGCCTGTGGGCATCGACCAGGTTCCCCACCTCGAGATAAGCCGTGAGATAGCAAGACGTTTCAATTATCTGTACAGGGAAATCTTCCCTGAGCCAGAGGCGCTGCTGACGGAGTTTCCCAAAGTGGTCGGGGTTGACGGACGGAAGATGTCCAAAAGCTATGAAAATGCAATATACCTTTCGGACAGCCCGAAGGAAGTCGAACAAAAAATAAGGACGATGATGACAGACCCTGCAAGGGTTAAAAGGACCGACAAAGGGAATCCTGAATTATCCCCCGTGTTCCAGCTGCATAAGATATTTTCATCTAAACAGGAGCAGGAGGAGATCGTAAGGGGATGTGTAACCGCAGGCATCGGCTGTATAGAATGCAAGAAACTGCTCATCCGGAATGTCTTCAGGGTGATGGAACCGATCTGGGCGAAAAGGGATGCTCTTATCAGCAGCCCGGATGTCCTTCATGATGTTGTCGACAAAGGCACACAAAAGGCAAGGAAGGCTGCTGAAGAGACCATGCTGCTTGTCAGAAATGCCATGGGGCTTTATTAGCCACAACCTTCCCGGTGCTGCATGTTGGGAATTTCTTAAAAGTGAACTCTTTCGTAAATGGCATCTTCCCGGGCCACTGCATTGACTCATATAGTGCAAATCATATAAACTTAAACCCTTCCCTGCCAGGTTATGGTCATGCTCCAGAAGGGTGTAATTAGT
>DCVG01000040.1 GCA_002328665.1 Nitrospiraceae bacterium UBA2194 | reverse complement strand
AATGCGCAACCTCCTTTTGTACAGCTAAAGTTCACCAAATATTGACCCTGAAAATAGACTTGCTCAGGAAGAAAGAGGGTATATGTGCAGAAAAAGCTTTCATATCGCCTCCTTTGTGAGACATAAGCATACAAGAGTACCTTTCATCTTTTCACGCAGAACAAGGAGATCACACATATAACCAAATTGCGATTCTGAAAGGTTTTTCTGTGCATATGCCCGATACCATTGCATTTTTCAGTTTAATCACATACAACGTTAAGGTGATTTACCCTGTTTGCCCATTATCTGCAGATAGCGGGCTATTCCGTTTCGTGTGATCAGACCGACCATTGAACCTTTATCCATAACAATGATGCGCCCCTTGTCCTCCTTTATCATCAGCTCAAGCGCTTTCAGCACATACTCCTCAGGGGATATCTCCCATTTTTTGTCATGGGGCAACAGAATTTCGGATACCTTTACCCTCCCCCAATCCTCCCTTAATATGTTCTTGACCTCTTTCAAAGTCAGAATACCTGAAAGCCTCCCGTTGTCAACAACAGGAAACCCGCCATAGCCATATTTGAGGAAGAAGCCGTCAACTGCTTCGCTTAGAGACATTGAGGGGCTGAGTGTTACAATGTCCTTTGTCATGAGCTTGTTCACCTGCACACCCGAAAGTATCTGCTGCAGGCCTGCCTGCTGATAGCTCGCCTGCGCCGCGGTCAGAAGAAACCACCCGATAAGCATCAGCCATATTCCTCCGGGCATTCCGGCAAATATCGAGAATACCCCGAAAAAGATGAAGAAAAGTGCGATCTTCTGTCCGATACCCGAGGCCCGCTGTGTGGCATAAAAAAAATCCTTTTTCTTTTTCCATATTATCGACCTGAGCACCCTGCCGCCATCCATGGGAAACCCGGGGATCAGATTGAATACAGCAATGATAAAATTTATCTGGGCAAGATAGGCGAACAGCGCCTTTACCCCGCCCGCTGAACTCGCAGCCAAAAAATAGAACACTACCGCCAGAAAAAAACTCGAAAGAGGTCCCGCAACAGCTATCCTGAATTCCGCCCCGGGATGGGGAGGTTCGCCTTTTATCTGTGCGACGCCTCCGAAGATGAAAAGGGTTATACTTTCTATGGGAATCTTGTATCTCATCGCGACATAAGAGTGGGAAAGCTCATGAAATGTAACAGAAGCAAAAAGCAGAAGCGCAGCGAGGGCTCCCTTGACCCAATGAGAGGACGCCGGAAGTTCCGGCGCCGACTGGGGGAAATAATAAGTGGACAATGACCATGTGATAAGACCGAAGATAATGAGCCATGAGAAATGCACCCGTATGGGTATTCCCATGATCCTGCCAATCTTCCAGGCGCCCTGAAATAATCCTCCGTTCATAGTATCCTCCGGATACTCACTTTCGGATTTTTTCGGCAATAGCGTTATTCAAAAACTCAATTCCATTCTGTGACTCGGTAATGGAAAGTGTGAGCGACTCGCGTGCAGCTTCAGGGTTATGAAAACCTTCACTGTTTTCAGCGGTCCACCACTCCCAGAGTGTATGGGCGGTATCATGAATTTTCCTCGCTTCTTTAAGTGTATCTTCCGGAACATTATTATCTTTGGCCTTCTGAAATGTGTCGATGAACTGCCCGAGCCAGAATTCAGCCTTGGTCAGTTTTCCCTTTATATAATTCTGAATCGCATCAACCTGATATCCGGCCTCTTTTTCCGTCCAGTAGGGATGACATTTGAGGCAGGTATCTTTTTTCATATACCGTGCGCTTCTCTGCCCGTGCCAGGTAAATGCCTTTCCCTCTTTCTCCACCCGGGGCATATGGCAGTCCCTGCATTCAGCGCCCGCCCTTTCATGCCTGCTGTTCCAGAAAACTTCTGCATCGGGATGCTGAATCTTGGAGAGGGAAGCCCCTGTGACGGCATGTCTGAAGTCCTTGAACCTGTGCTTTGCCATCTTATCGTTATAATCGAAGACGCTGACCCATGAAAAAAGGTTCGCCCGTCTGTCATCCATACCTATATATTCGCCTGTTTCGGGGTTATGGCCCGGGTTGCAGTTGTACTCCACATGGCATTGAGCGCACAGGATATTCGAATCCGGCCTGTTGAGCAGGCCAATGGCCCTGAAATCTCTGAACATGACCTTTTTCACAGATGTCTCCCGGCTCTTGTTTCTGTCATACGGATATGTCCCCTCGCCTCTGTCAACTATAGTATTAATAATCGCATCCCTGACGACCCTCGGCTGTGCCGAGTGCGGATCGTGGCAGATATAACAGTTTGCAGGGTGGTGCAGTTCCCTGACGAGATCGACGACATTCGATGTCCTGTCCCACCGGGCTCTCTGATTTTTGTCACCCATGTAGGCCCAGTTGAGAATATGGTCCTGTGTTTTGCACTGAAGGCAGACGGGATTTGCAGCGGCTGCGGTTTGCGGAAGAAAAATCTTCTGCTCAGAAGTTTCGGGCTCTCTGTCTGTCAGCAATGACCATGCGGATTTCTCCGCTTCCCCGGCGCTGCTGATTTTTCCCCAGTCCTTAAGCCTGAATCTTCCGCCGTATGCCCTGTCGACGATAAGGTGATCTACGAGCATAAAGACATGGCTTCTCGGTTCTGCATGTTCCTTTGTGAAGCTGTGGGGCATCATGAGCTTGTCAAAGAGCGGAGACCTGCTTTTGAACGTCGCCTTCTCAACTCTGGCTTTCGATTCGAGGTTTACAGATACAAACGACTCGTATTGTTCTGCATGACATGCCCCGCAAACGCTGTGCTCTGTTTGCGTCAATGGTTTCGCCATCGTGCTCAGGTGGCTGTCAAGCCCGCTGTGGCAATTTGAGCAGTTCACGGAAGCATGTTTGCCCTTCGAATGAAAGTCCCTGATGTTGGAGTGACACCCGTAGCAGGTCTCAGTTTTTACCGGGTTTTCCGAAGGCTCTGCCTTCCCGGCATTAATATCGGATAAATACATCAAGTCAAAGACGACTAATATGCATGCCATCACAAAGATTAAATAGAACTTTTTCATGGTCTTACCCCCCTGTTTTATCTGCAGATTAAGCACTTATTATCATGCTTCCCCGTATAAGGCATTTCTGCGACTCCTCCGTCGGATCATCTTGTCAATCTCAACGACAATAATTACGCTGACGCTAACCAGTCCTATCCTCAGCCAATCGTTCAGATCCAGCGGTTCCGTCCTGAAAACCCATTGAAGGGCCGGAGTGTAAATCACCGCAATCTGAGCGAAGAAAGCGGCAAGCATGCTGTAAAACAGGAACGGGTTGCCCAGAGGATTCATCCTGAATACAGACTCAAGCTCGGAGCGGGAGTTCCATGCCTGGAAGAACTGGAAAAAGACCATGGTGGTAACCGCTACAGTCCTTGCCTTCTCGATTGAATCATCTGCCTGCAGCGATAAAGTAAAATTATATACCACTCCGGCAGCGATGAGGAGACCTACGATGATGGTCCTTTCGATCAGCAATCGGGACATAATGCCTTCCTGCGGATCCCGGGGCGGTCTGTTTATTATGCCTTTTTCTCCCGGTTCGAATGCAAGTGCCACATCCTGCAAACCGTTGGTCACGAGGTTTATCCAGAGGAGCTGGGCAGGCACATAGGGGATGGGAATACCCATGAATATCGTGCCGGTAATGGAGAGTATCGCCGCAACGCCGGTCGGTATGAGAAAGAAGGTTACCTTTCTGATATTGTCGAAGACGATCCTGCCTTCTTTCACAGCACTGAAAATGCTTGCAAAATTGTCGTCGGTCAGCACCATATCCGACGCCTCCTTGGCGACATCCGTTCCGGTCACGCCCATTGCAACACCGATATGCGCCGCCTTCAGCGCCGGTGCGTCGTTCACACCGTCACCGGTGACCGCAACGATATGGCCGTGTTTTTTCAACTGCTGCGTGATCCTCAGCTTGTGCTGCGGAGACACCCTCGCATAGACTGAAACGGTCTTCACCCTTTCAAAGAGTGCCTCGTCATCCATCTCCTCGATTTCCCTGCCTGCCAGGACTTCCGGGTTTTCTCCGCCGATGCCGATTTTCCCGGCAATCGTCTTTGCCGTAATAGCGTGGTCCCCGGTGATCATCACCACGCGGATGCCTGCCTTTTTGCATCCTTCAATTGCTTCAATCGCTTCGGGCCTCGGCGGGTCCATCATCCCCTGCAGTCCGGCAAACGTCAGTCCGGATTCCGCTATAAGATGTGTGAGTTCTTCCGTATCGCGGTCCACCGCTTTCATGGCAAAGGCAAGCACCCGCAAGCCTTCTTTCGCGAAATCACCGGCTACATGGAGAACATTTTTCCTGTCGAGTTTCTCTCCGGATATTTCCTCTGTGCACATGTCGAGCACCTTCTCCGGCGCTCCCTTCACAAATATGAACTTTTTATCCCCGTGTTTATGAAGTGTCGCCATGTATCCCCGATCGGACTCAAAGGGAATGATCGCTGCCTGTTCATACTTCTTTTTCTCCTCTTCAGCGTTTAACCCTGCCTTTATCGCCGAGACAATCAGGGCCCCTTCTGTCGGGTCTCCTTCAACCCTGTATGTGCCTTCCTCTTCATACACACCGGACTCGTTACAGAGCAGTCCGATTCTGAGAACGTGCCAAAGATGCCTGATCTCCTTTGCATCAATATGCAAACCTTCATGCAGGATCTCGCCTTTCGGCTCATAGCCGCTTCCGGTTATTTCATACGTTGCTGTGCCGTCAAAGATTAATTTTACGGTCATTTCGTTCTTTGTCAGTGTACCTGTCTTGTCGGAGCCGATGACCGTGGTGCTGCCCAGGGTTTCAACTGCAGGCAGCTTGCGGATTATTGCGTTCTGTCTGGACATTCGCGCCACACCGATTGCCATAGCGATGGTCACCACAATCGGCAGTCCCTCGGGGATTGTTGCCACCGCAGCGGCAACCGCAGTCATGAACATATCCTTTGCGCTCTCCCCTATGGCAAGCCCCACGAGAAAAAGCATAGTCGAGGCGCCGAGCACAATAAATCCGATGGTTTTTGCAAAGGCGTGTATCTTCACCTGCAGCGGAGCTTTCACAAGCCCTATTTCCCTGACCTCTTCTGCTATGTTGCCGAGCACACTTTTCCTGCCGGTTTCACTCACAACACCCCTGGCGCGTCCGCTCACAACAATAGTACCCATGAACGCCATATTCCTCTGATCTCCCGGAGTCAGGTTTTCCTCCTTTATGGGAAAAGTAATTTTCTCCGCGGGGACGGATTCTCCGGTGAGCATCGCTTCATCAATTTTCAGCTCGATCGACTTGAACAATCTGAGGTCCGCCGGGACCATTACGCCGGATGTGAGCAGTACTATGTCGCCGGGGACAAGCTCTTCGCTGTTAACTTCCTTTTCTTTCCCGTCCCTCAGGACCTTTGCTTTCGGCACGACCATCCTTTTGAGCGCCCTTACGCTCTCTTCAGCCTTGTATTCCTGCAGATAGCCGATAATCGCATTCAGGATGACCACCGCAAAGATGACGCCGGAGTCGATATATTCCTGCAGGAAAATAGTGATGACGCCGGCGATCAGGAGAATATATATGAGAGGACTGGTAAATTGATGGAGCAGTATCTTAAACCTGCTTATCTTCTCTTCTTCAGCAAACTTGTTAGGCCCGTATTCCGCGAGACGGTTTCTGACCTCTTCCTCCGTAAGTCCATGCTCGGTAATCTTCAACCTTTCAAATACGTCCTTTAAGCCAAGTTGATACCAGTTCAATTTTTACCTCCGGATGAAGCCGGTTTATCAGAATCTTTCAAGTATGCTGCCGTAAAGAAGAATACCCGAATCCTGCATTATCAAAGTTTTGAAGTCCATACAACGCTCCGGACTTTATTGCAGTTTCGGGTTTTTTAATCTAAGTCTGTGCAAACACAGCACTGCAGTGCCAACAGATTTCTTCCGCGTAAACTACTCCTGCATAAGTAATTCTACCAAAACACAATAATTTATCAAATTTAGCCCGTTATTTCTTCATAGCGAATTCTGATCCAATGTTTTAACCTGTTAGGTTGTCGTTCCCGCTCGGCAGGACTCCCTCTGATTCCCCCTTAGTAAAGGGGGATAAAGGTGGTCGCCGTATGCGGTTAAACCCCTTTATCAAAGTAAGGTATGGTTCGACAGGCCTTCGGCGTGAGCCCAGTCGCAGTAGGAAATACGTCGTCTACGCTAAAGGTGGTTTATGTCGTCTTTTCGGTCTTCGCCTTTCATTTTCTTCTCGAGGAACTCTTTCGCAATATCTCTGCCTCCAAGCCCGAAGGCCAGAGAAAGCGAGAAGATTACACCTCCAAACACAATTGCAAAGGCTATGATGATGGTTTCCTTGCCAACCCCGAGCTGTTCAAGGGCCATGGTAAGGGCAAGGAGAAAAATTGTCAGCTTGACCAATCTCCCTATCAGCCCCGATACTTTGAAACCTGCATTTACCGCAGCAATGAGGGCGGCACGGCCGAGAAAATTACTGAGGAAATATCCGAAAAAGACAATAACACCCGCAACAAAAACATTCGGCAGATAGAGAATGAATCTTTCAAGTATCTGTTCGACCGCAGGGATATTGAGAGAACGCAATGACAGTATCAGGAAGCCGAATACGGTCACCCAGCCGATCATTCGTGCCAGTATAGCCGAAACCGGTTCTTTTACTCCCCCCCTTTTCATCATCTCTATGGCTCCGGACCGCTCTGAAAGCCTGTCAATCTTTATCGCATGGAAAAACCTCAGAAACAGAGATTTCAGAATGAATCCGAGGACGATACCTGCGGCCAGGACAAGAATCGCCGTCATGATATCAGGGAGAAATTCAAGCAGTCTCTCTATAAATCTGTCAAACGGTTCCATGATCACTCTTTCCAGAAAGCTGTTCATGCTATACCTCCTTTCTTTAGCTCCATCGCTCTATCAATAATTTCTTTTTCTTCTCGAAAGTTATGCATAACCTGTTAATCTTTTCCTCGACTTCGTCAGCGCTGCATTCCCAATTTTCAGTGACAAAAGAAGCCACTTTACCGATATACAAAGGAGTAAGGGATTTTAAGAGGTGCTCTTTATTCAGAACTTTTTCATGCGCGGCCAGCGCGAAGCTGTAGATTATATCCACCCATATTTCATCGGGGATGTGAAATTCGCTCTTCTGAAGGTCCTCCGTGTTCTGGAGAAACCGGATGATGTCCTGCGGGATAAAAGTACTCCACATATCGCTCAGCTCCCTGATCCCGAGACTGAATTTTTCTATCATTCTGTCAAGATTCACCGACACAGGATCAAGTCCCACTGCATATTGAAAACCGAAAGCAGGGACGTCCTGAGAACCCCCAACCTCCTTCCATACCTCTGTATAAGTTTCCATCAGATCGAACGTCGACCCCACCACCTGAAAAAGCATGGCGCTCAGGTCCGCCCCGGGATCTTTGGGATCGTGAATCTTTGCACCGAGGAACGACTGACATACCTTGAAATTATTTGCAACGGCGGTTGTAGTCATCCATATATCGATCCCATACCGTGCGACATCCGTTTCCCAGACGTCCTTGGAAAGAAAAAAATCCGCAAGCCTGCCTGAGAATCCGAAGTCCCCGCCGATCGGCTGCCGTATTCGCTTGCCGTAGAGCGCCCTGGTCAACGGGTATACGATGCTGTTGGTTATCGTCCCGTCATACTTGTGTCTGTGATAAAGTGGGGCCACATAATCGAAATCGCTTTCAATGACCGGCTTTATCAAAAGCTCAATCCATTCAGGAGTGATGCTGCGGAGGTCGGAATCAAGGACAGCGCAGGCCTTTGACCCGAGGGCGCGGGCTATCTCAAAGATTGTTCTGAAGGCGCTTCCTTTTCCGGGGATGCCGTGATAGGGGGTTGCTATTTTGAAAAAAGGCGAAACCCTGTGGGTAAAGAGTATGGACTGAAAATCATCGACAGCAGTATTCTGGACGACTTCCATGGTACCGTCATTGGAACCGCCGTCTGAATTGACGAGAACTGATTTCATATCCGGGAAATACTTCGCAAGACCGGTCTGAACAGCCCTTACAACATGGCCTATGGTTCCGGCATTGTTATAGCTCGGGATTCCGACGAGTATATCGGCTTCCCTGATTTTTTCTATGGAGTCCTGTATTTCTTTTCTTTCAATGATGCTTTCCATGGCCTCCGCCTTCTGTATTGTGAGATAATCAGCATGCTAATCCTGACTCTCCAGCATCGCTACAGGGAAATTCGCAAACACCACAGAGAGTTTCAGAGCAGTGGCATTTTTGTATTCCCCCGCGGTTATAAGTTCTCCGGTAAAAATATTGCGGTATCTTGCGCCCGGCTCGAAAAAAGGCACCACCAGACTCGAATCTCCCCATACTTCTTCTCCGAGTGGAAGACCCGGAGGCTTCCCGATAAGGGATGCAAAGAACCTCGGCGCTGCGATAATCGCACTCTCCGCACCCATCCTTCTCACAAAAGCGCATACTTTATCCGCTTTTTCGCCCATCGCCTCGATCGGAAGATACTCGCCCCGCTCAAAGAGTCCCGTCTTCTCCCACCTGTAGTTAAGGGCTTTGCGGATAAGATAGAGTTTAATCAACCCGCTTTCCTTATTCTCGGTCAAATACCGGGCCAGACCGGGTAAGGGCATCTCTTTTTCACGTCTTCTGATCTCATCGAGCATCGCGATTCTCCGTTCGTAGTCGACCGGATGGCGGTTGTCGGGATCGACGAGGCAGAAGTTCCATATTTCCGTGCCCTGATAAAAATCAGGCACGCCGGGAGATGCGATCTTCAGTAATGTCTGTGAAAGTGAATTGTACAAGCCGAAATGTGAAACCTTCGCCTGAAAGGAAGTAAAGTCTTTGAGAAAGGGGTTTTCCGTCTCATCGGTCATAATAGCGTCGATAAACATCATTAAGGCATCCTCATACATGCTGTTCGGGCTGATCCAGCTCGTGTTCACCTTTGCTTCTCTCACCGCCTTCAACATATAATCCCTTATCCTGCTCTTAAAGTTCCCGTATTCCCCCTTGTCCTTTATTTCCACGGGCCACGCTCCGATGAGGGTCTGATAGAGCAGGTATTCCTCATTCCCGTCGGGCACTCTCTGTCCTTCAATGACCGGTTTTTTATTTTTGTTCATTCTTCTCCAGTTTATCAGGCACTTCCTCCATTCATCAGGAACTTCTGAAAGAACATTTATCCTCGCCCTGACGTCCTCGCTCCTTTTCGTATCGTGAGTGGATGTTGTGATGAGGGCGTGAGGCCAGAACTTTGTCCGCTCAATGTTCTTCCCATGGAAGGTATCGAGAGAAGTGCCGAACCTGTCGGGAGTGCCGCCCACCTCATTCAGGGAGACAAGCCTGTTATAAATATAAAACGCGGTATCTTCAACGCCCTTTGCCATGACGGGGCCGGTGATCTGCTGGAATCTCATGACGAAATCAAGCCACTCGCGCTTGACTTCGTCGCCCAGTGTGTCAGGATAGTTCAGCGACAGTATGTCTTTAAGGAAATCAAAAATAGATGCGCTCATCGCGGGGTTCTTGCGTTTTGCCCGCGAAACGGCGAATTCGATAAACCTGCGGTCGCTTTCGTTAACGCCCGACTTATTTATATATGTTCTGTAAACAGGGAAAAAGGCTACGACTTCCACAATGGCTGAGATAAGGCTGTTCAGTGTGAAATCCCTCGTATGCCTGTTCATCTCGGAGATTCTGTTAAGGTAATGCCCGAGGGTATTGACCTCGCTCGACATCGCGACCTCGGTAATCAGTCTCTTTTTTTCATAGACCAGATCGGCATAATTAATTTTCAATTTCGTAAAACGCTCATATGTTTCCTGGAACGCCTTCGCATGTTCGGTTTTGATGAAAATTCCATTAACGGTATTCAGGAAAACATAACCGGTAGTGCTGAAAATCGGCCAGTCTTCAGGCATCCTTTCGTCCTTTATGAGAATCTTCTCGCCGACGATGTAAAAAGGCTTATAGTAAGGGTCCGACAGCAGGGTTTCATCATAGTTTTTCACTATTTCCGATTCCACCTCTTCCTTATCCTGCGGCATATCGACCCTTTTCCTGAGTGTTTCGGCATAGTGGACCCGGGTCTGGAAGAAACAGTTTCGCTGCAATGTCCTGAAGTATTCGAGAGGATCGTATAAGCCGTCGGGATGATCGACGCGAAGGCCGGTGACCTTCCCGTCTCTGACGAGCTTCATTACAAACTTGTGGTAAGCCTCAAAGACAATGGGGTCTTCCACTCTTATCGCCGCGAAACTGTTGATATCGAAAAACCTCCGGTAATTTATCTCTTCCATAGCAACGCGCCAGAAAGAGAGTCTGTAAGCCTGTTCGTTCAGCAGTTCGTCGAGAAGATCGAAACTCTCCGGCGAGCCCTTCTCGCCATTGAATAGGCGGACATTCTCATCGATGAAGTCGCGGATATCGGGATTCCCCCGGCAAAGATTCCTCAATCTCTTTTTGACGATCTCCTTTTCCCTGCGCCTTTCGGCTACCTTTGCCGGTTCTGTCTCCGTATAAGGCGGCAGGCAGTCCAGCGCGGTGATGATGCTTAAAAGTTCTGCGAAGTCCGGATGATCCGCAGAGAGCATGTTTTCGAGGAGGTCGAGACGGTGTTTTAAAATGCGCGTGTAGGTCTTCGGTATTAAAGGGTATCTGTTCTCATTGTAATGAACCGAGAATGTGCCATCCTCAAAAGACAGCCTCAATTCCCGGTCCTCGAGGACGTTGCCGTACTGATCGCCCAGAACCGGGATAAGGACTTTGTCCCTGAGTTCTTTCTTCACGGGGTTCCAGTATATATCAAAAAATTTAGCGTATCGGGAACTGGGACCATTTTCCAGAATATCCATCCACCATGCATTGTCCCTGCTTTCGATGCACATGTGATTCGGGACAATGTCGAGGACCTGCCCCATACCGAGTTCGCGGAGTCCTCCGATCAGCGCATCGTAGTCCGCTTCAGTCCCTGTCTCAGGATTGAGCGATCCCGGATCGACGATATCGTATCCGTGAAGACTGCTCTCCCTCGCCTTGAAACAGGGTGATGAATAAATGTCGCTGATACCCAGTTCACGGAGATACGGCAGAATCTTCGCGGCATCGGAGAATCTGAATTTACTGTTGAATTGCAGCCTGTAAGTCGCAACAGGAATTCTGGGCAGGAGGACAGCCTCTTTTTCCATCTTCAGAGCCTCTCTTTCTCATAGATGACAAAGCTCCTGCTCCGCAGGGCAATGGCCCCGCCACCCTTCTTTATTTTATCCGGCGCAAGCGCACCCGGCCCTTTCCATTCGGCGCCGGAGGATTCCATAACCTTGCTCCAGGTTGCTCGGGGCAATTTAATTTCTGACGATTCATAGCCGGCGCTGAAATTGAATATGCAAAAGACCTGATCCCTGCCTTTCCATCTCCTAAGAAACATGATTTTGTTATTTTCGGATACATGTACTTCAAGACATTTTTTGCGGGTCCCTGTGAGGGCCGGCAGATTGTGTCTCAAAAGTATAAGATGTCTGTAAAAATTGAGCAAAACCCTGTGGCTGCCGGTTTTCCTCTTCTCCCAGTTTATCTTCGACGCATTAAATGTGCCGACACTCCAGGGATCCGGGGGTTCCCCTTTCCATATGAAGGCATTAAACTCTTCCCTTCTGCCTTTTCTGACCGACTCGATTAAATCCGGGGCTGAATGGCTTACAAAGTAAAGAAACGGCACGTCTTCTCCGTACTCCTCACCCATAAACAAAAGCGGGATGTAAGGAGAAAATAAAACAATCCCCGCTGCAAGCTTAAGGGATTCAAAAGAAACAAGCGCAGTCAGTCGTTCACCGAGCATTCTGTTGCCCACCTGGTCATGATTCTGGGAAAAGACAATAAACTGACGTGCCGGTATGTCCTTTGAGGAATTTCCGTGGTTTCTTTTTCTGTATTCGGAATATCCGCCGGAGTACACGAACCCCTCTTTAAACGATTTTATCATGTGGTCCATTTCCCCGAAGTCCATGTAATAGCCTTCCTTTTCGCCCGTGAGAAGCGTATGCAGCGAATGATGGAAATCATCGCACCACTGGGCGTCAAGCCCCAGTCCACCGTGCATCTTCGTCCTGACCGCCTTCGAATCGTTCAGATCGCTTTCGGCAATCAGGATGAATTTTCTGCCGCAGCGGGCGGAAAATTTTTTCACCTCCGCAGCAAGTTCCTGAAGAAAAGGCACAGCGCTCAGATCGGAAATGCCGTGGATGGCGTCAAGCCGAAGGGCGTCTATGTGATAGTTACCGAACCAGTGCATTGCATTTTCCACAAAGAAATTCCTGACCTCATTGCTGTATGCATCGTCAAAATTAATCGCCTGTCCCCACGGCGTTCTGTACCTGTCGGTAAAATACGGGCCGTAATCCCACAGGTAGTTGCCTTCCGGGCCGAGATGGTTATAAACGACATCCAATATGACCGCTATCCCGCTCTTATGGCATGCATTCACTAATTTTTTCAGTCCGTCAGGGCCTCCGTAGGAATTCTGAACAGCAAATGGGTACACGCCGTCATACCCCCAGTTTCTTTCTCCCGGGAACTGCGCAACAGGCATGATTTCGATTGAGTTGATCCTCAAAGCCTTTAGGCTCTTAAGCCTTGGTATGACGGACGCAAAAGTCCCTTCGCCGGTAAATGTGCCTATATGAAGCTCGTACATTATCATGTCGGACAATGCAATACCTTTCCACCCGGCGTCTTCCCATCTGAATAAACTGTGGTCGACCACCTGAGAAGGGCCATGAACTCCCTCCGGCTGAAAATGCGACGCCGGATCAGGTCTTTCCCTCTCTTTTTCGAGTCTGTAAAAATAACGTGTTCCCCGGGGTATGTCTCCGGTAATGGTTCGCCAGTAACCCCGGGAGTCTCTCTCCATGGGAACAAGTCTTTCTTCGGGAGAAACTATCCTCAGCCCGACATTATTCAGGAAAGGAGCCCATACGACAAACTCATATTTTTTAGCGTCGATATGCTGCACGCCCACTTTCATCAATCAATATCCCCAATCAGTTGCACGACTCTTATTCGATTTATGAGGTATATATCAGGAGGGATTTTATAATCAATGTCTTCATACTTATGACCCTATTAGTATATGCGGCATTCATGCCCCTTCATGCCTGAAAAAAAGGATTCCGAGAGGAGGCAATATCAGAGATAACGAGTAATGCCTGCCGTACGCCGGGACAGGAAAAGCTTCCACCCCGCCGGCATTTCCAAGCCCGCTCCCCTGGTATATCCCGGCGTCGCTGTTGAGGACCTCCCGCCAGAAACCTCCCTCAGGCACGCCGACTTTGTAGTCGTACCTCGGGACCGGCGTGAGGTTGCAGATCACAAGGATCATTTCACTGCTATTTCCGGCCTTTCTTACGAAACTTATTATGCTCTGCTCCCAGTTCTGGAAGTCCATCCACTCAAATCCCTCGTTGCTGAAGTCAAGCTCGTACAGGGCAGGGACCGATGTATACAGGCAATTCAGATCTCTGACCCATTTCTGTACTCCCTGATGGAACGGATACTGAAGGGCATGCCACTCGATACTCTCGTCGTGGTTCCACTCTTTCCATTGTGCAAATTCTCCCCCCATGAAAAGGAGTTTTTTTCCGGGGTGCGCATACATATAACCATACAGGAGCCTCAGATTTGCATACTTTTGCCATTCATCGCCGGACATCTTTCCGAAGAGTGAACCTTTCCCGTGCACTACCTCGTCGTGGGAGAGCGGAAGAACAAAGTTCTCGGAAAATGCGTACCATATGCTGAAGGTGAGCTGGTTATGGCAATACTTCCTGAAAACAGGATCATTCGAGAAATAGTCCAGTGTATCGTGCATCCATCCCATGTTCCATTTCATTCCAAAGCCCAGGCCCCCTGCATAAGGAGGCCGCGAAACCATGGGCCAGGCGGTCGATTCCTCGGCAATGGTCTGAACATCCGGAAAGTTTTCATAAACCATCTCGTTGAATCTCCTCAAAAAGTGTATGGCTTCAATGTTCTCTTTCCCGCCGTATTCATTCGGTATCCACTCACCCTCTTTGCGTCCGTAATCAAGATAGAGCATCGACGCCACGGCATCGACCCTGAGGCCGTCGATGTGATACTTTTCCAGCCAGAACATCGCATTGCTTATGAGAAAGTTTCTCACTTCATGCCTGCCGTAATTGAAGATATAACTGTTCCATTCAGGATGAAACCCTTTTCTGAGGTCTTCATGCTCATAAAGGTGTGTTCCGTCAAAGTAGACAAGCCCATGCTCGTCGCCCGGAAAATGCGAAGGGACCCAGTCCAGAATGACACCGATCCCATTCTGATGCAGACAGTCGATGAGGTACATAAAATCCTGCGGTGTGCCGTATCTGCTGGTCGGCGCAAAATATCCGGTCACCTGATATCCCCATGATCCGTAAAACGGGTGCTCAGCGACAGGCATAAATTCGACGTGGGTAAACCCCATGTCCTTTACGTATTCGGACAGGTAATGCGCCATTTCGCGATAGGTCAGGTGCCTGTTGTCCTCTTCGGGAACCCTCCTCCACGAACCCGGATGCACCTCATATATGGACAGCGGCGCGTTTAAACCGTTTCGTGCGCGTCTGCCGTTCATCCATTCGTTATCGCCCCATTTGTAGCTAAGGTCCCATACAATCGACGCTGTTTTTGGTGGGACTTCACAGTGCAGTGAAAAAGGGTCGCTTTTTTCAACGGCATAACCGTCATACCGTGATACGATATAATATTTATAAACGGTTCCATGCCCGATACCGGGAATAAACCCCTCCCATATTCCGGAACCGTCCCATCTTGCAGACAACTGATGTGAAGTTTTATTCCAACCGTTGAAATCACCTGCGACAGACACTTTTTCCGCATTGGGGGCCCATACGGCAAATAACGTCCCCTGCTTTCCGTCAACTTTCATGATACGGGAGCCGAGTTTATCGTACAGCTTGAAATGATTTCCCTCCCTGAAAAGATAGATGTCATGATCGGTGATCGCGCTCACACCGTGCAGAACGCCTTCTCTTTTAACCCTCTTTTTGTTCGGCATCGTTTAACCTCCGGCAAATCCTTAAATACCATTCAGCGGGACATGCGATTGTAACATTACATCTATTCTTATATCATAATTATTGTCATGCCACAACCCCGATGCTGTCCTGCATTATCATTCAATATACACAACCCCTTTTATCCCCTCTACGAGTCGTAGACCTTTACTAAGGGGGAATCCTTCTGATTCCCGCCGAGTTGGGACGGGTTAAGCGGGCTAATTCGTCGCCCTTACTTTATCCACAAATAATCTTTATGAATCCATCCGTCATTGTTCCGTGCATCCCTAATTTTGATCCAGCCACCGCTCTCCTGGAGCACTCTGAACGAATCGTATTTTCTTGCAGGTTCGGAAAATCTTTTGGAATAACGTGTGCCGGGGCCTCTCCTTACATTCACTACCTTCGATTTCACAACGGCGCAGCGATATTCATCGGTCACCAATGTTTTGTGTATCCAGAGCACATCGCCGTCGACATCTCTTACGGCATACCAGTCACCCGACAGGGACGCGCCGACTTTTTCGAGCGGCATAAAGCGGTCTACCTGCCAAATCTTTTCATACTGCTGACCGGGTCCGCTCCGCACATTGGCCACGGAAGATTGCACACATAATGCGTGCGCATAAAAAGGCACAAGAAACAGGATAAGACAAAACACGGCGGTTATTAATCTCATGGCTCACCTTCCTTGAAATATTTATCTGCCGGCTCTGCAGCAAGCGATAAAATCGCTTTAAAGGTAATTCCTTCTGTCAGGGATTCAAACCGGATACAACAGCGGGTGGCGATACATCGAAGCCCCAAAATCTGGGGCTGCCATTATGAAGAGATTTAAATCTCATCTTCTTTTTTATCAAAACAGGGAGTATTTGTCAATTTAAATACAAAATTTCCCAGTAATTTTTTCAATTCCAATTCCAATCAATAAGTTACTTATTTAATCAGGTAATTTATAAAGCAAGGATATCCTCGACAACTGCAAAAGCCTTTCATTAGTGAAACCGGAAGTTCGATCTATGATTATTCTATTAATCATTACTATTAGCTATTTTACTTATCGAAAATATCGATTTAAAATTTTAATAGAAGAAATGAGATGGAGAAAGCATGATTCATTATGTCCATCGTGATCCAAAGTTTGAGCAGTTTCTAAGCACACTTCGTGATAGAGGCGGCTCTGCATTGTCAGCAGCTAAGAAAGCTGAAAAGATCATACAGAGAGTTTTGGAGAAAGGGAGGGAGAATTCTCTCAAAGTTGGCAGACTGACCAGAAAAGGCGAGTTGCGAATCAGCCGTGGTATCAAATACGACTTGGGGAATGGCTACAGACTTATTTGTGCGAAGAAAGGCTCTAACTTGATTCTCCTGCACATCGGCACCCACGAGGAGTGCAGTCGTTGGCTTGAGCGCAACAAAGGCTTACATTATGAAATAGGTGATAATTACTGTGCCAAGTTAGTGACTCAAGAGCACATATCAACAGACCCCGGACAAATGAAGACAATCGATCCATCCGATGAATATGAAGAACAATTGATGAAAAGAATTGACGATAAAATCCTAAGAAAACTCTTCTGCGGCCTGGTCGAAAAATGAGCCGGCCTCCGGTCCTCTGTCGTTCTCAATCTACAGTTCCAGGATACTCCTGCCCTTATTCTCCATGGCATACCAGACAGACAGATAGTCCCTCATCTGTCTCGTGATTAGGAAATTTTTCCGCACATGCTCTCTTGCCTT
>DCVG01000101.1:41341-42416 GCA_002328665.1 Nitrospiraceae bacterium UBA2194 | reverse complement strand
GGCTATTTTTTCAGCAGAAACATACTCCTTTTCTCTGAACACTACAGACCTGACAGAAGGCATTCACAACCTGCTTGCCGTTGCAACTGATTATGCGGGCAACACTTCAAGTTCTTCCATCTTAATAGAAATAAATAACGGGGCCGATACTGTCACGCCTGTTATCTACATTACATCGCCACGGGACGGAACAAAAGTTAGTAAAATAGTAACTGTATCTGTAAACACAACAGATGACGTCGGGGTTGTCCGGGTCGAGCTCTATGTTGACGGCATACTGAATGCTTCTTCTGCCACAGCGCCTTTTTCCACCAAGTGGAATACAAATAAAGCTTCAAAAGGAGAACATACGCTGCAAACAAAAGCTTACGATGCAGCAGGTAACATAGGAATTTCACAGATGGTTCGTGTAATGAAATAAAGAAAAAGAAGGCCCCGATTTATCGGGGCCTCAAAATTGTTAAATGGTTTTTATTATAGAAATTCTATTCAACAACCGGGCAAGGTTGCTCAAAGCTGAAAGGACACGGCTCAGACTGGACGAAATTCCAGTTATTGTTCGCATCGTCAAGCGCATCCTTAAGACATGTCTGCAGTGCACGATTCGGGTCGCCGGCAGGTGTATAACCATCGCTTCCCAAAGACGCATTAGCAGCATTCATTAAATCTTCGATAGTTATGAAATTGCTGTCAATGCCTGTATTTCCGCATCCGGGAGCATATACCAATGCGGAACTGCCCACAAAACCCGCCTCAACATTCAAAGCCATTGCGGCAAGTTGTGCGGAAAGCATATATGCCATGTTGGCAGCAGTCGCTTTCAGCAACCACGAGCGGAATGACGGATAAGTAGCCGGATCGAAATCGGCGCCTGAAGCTCCTTTGAGATTCAGGCCGCTCAACATTTCCAATTCGGGTGCTATGCTGCCGGCATCATTTATGACTGCCTGACCATTCTTGTTAGACCAGAACCCAATGGTTTTTCCACCCCCCGCACCGAGACAGAGGTTGCCAAACTTTACTGTCGCAGTTCCGGCGGTAGTCACAACAGCATCAACACTTAATGGCGTAGTCG
>DCVG01000101.1:39467-41188 GCA_002328665.1 Nitrospiraceae bacterium UBA2194 | reverse complement strand
TCCCTGCTTTAGTGGCAGCCGTTGTACATCCCGTATCCAGTACCCAGCCGTCTGCAAGTTTTGATTCATCAAGTGTAACAGTAAAATTCTGACACCTGTTATCATCTGACACAGCTACTGGTTCAAATTTAATCGCATACAACTGCGTTGTCGGATCTAATCCTATGGAGCATGTAACAGGAGTACCGCCGATACTACATCCCGTAACAAGATCATCAATGCTCATTCCTTCTGCCAGACAGGTAATCTGACCAAGCCCCTGTACCCAGTGACTCAGATCTTTAACAACCGGACCAGAGCCGAGTTTACAAACCTCATAAGCAAAAGTTACAAGACTTCCGTCACGCGTAACATCCTCTAATTCAATGCTGAATTCTCCATTGCATGTTGTCGAAGGATTGTCGCAGCCCTCGCAGGCAGCGCATTGAGCCGAAAACGCATTGACGCCCGTGATACCGCTACCCGCTGCAGGGCATTCAGGACTGCATTCGGCAAATGCGATAGCTATAGGCAAGCACGCTGTAACCAGTGCTAATAACAAAACGCGACCAAAATGATGTTTTTTTGTCCGTTTCATTTTTTCTCCCATTAATGTTTAAAGTTGATAATTATCATCATCAAAATGCCAAACCGCCTTTGCCTTTATTCATAATAGGCCTCACCTCCCCCTCTCTTGACTAATCTGTTCCAGTTGATATGCTCGTCAAAACTGCGTGCGAATTCCCCCCCCAACAATAAAAAAGCCGGCTTGCCATGTACATTAGGCAACCCGGCTGTCTTCCTGACTTAAGACCCTGAGCTTTCCGCCCCCGCCTCACGGAGAGTTTGGCTTTATCTATGTTTCTTGTTGATTTTAAACTATAAAATTTTTTTTAAAATGTCAAGCACAATTTTCCAAGGTCTGTTTTTACCATAAAGCCGCTTTTTCTTTATGAGTTTTTTGATTTTCTGAAGCTTTCCAGCGATACTACCTTCTCATCCTGATACGGTTTTGTTTCAGGCAGTTGAGGTTCTTTGGTCCGATCTTCAACTTCAACAGCCGACATGTCCCACCGGTCGAACCTTATCTTTGCAAGCGGGGAGAATACCGAGACAACATCATCGGAGTGCAGAAAACAGTTTTCGGGCCTGTTGGATGTTCCAAAACCCAGCGCCGTTATGATGCTCCCGTCGTCTGTCCATTGAAGGCTCTTGTGGTTTTTCTGATTGAATACCAGAACCAGCCCTTTCTGTTTCTCCTCCTCCGTGAATCCCCTGTCTCCGATTGTCGTATTTTGGGAATATTTTACGACCAGATACACGTGGCCGTAATCATTTAACAGGTCATAGAATAAATTCTGCAGATATTTGATCTGGTTCTTCATGTACTTTATCTTATATCACTAACTATGAGATTGACAAACAATTCCGATTGCCTCCGGCGAAAAAAAGAAAATACGGCATAGTCCGGTAGTTAAAAGGTGCTGATAATCTCCAATAATAAAAGAAAATAATTAAAAAAGCATATAAAATAAGGCCCGCCATAGCAGGATACTCTTTTTATGGGGTATTCACCCCTTGCAATACACCATTGAGAGAGTAAAATTATAATTAAAGGATATAAGAAATTGCGATACTCAGGACGGGAATAAACCTGAGGATCAATAATAGTAAGGGGAGCAGGAGTCGGATGCGGTGATCAGCCTCCGGCAGCACCAGAGGAAAGAAGCATCTGCCGAAGC
>DCVG01000101.1:0-39363 GCA_002328665.1 Nitrospiraceae bacterium UBA2194 | reverse complement strand
CATTTCCGAATAAAAGAGAGAGGGCATATGTGCAGAAAAAGTTTCCATATCGCCGGTTAAAAATCTCTTACTGCCGCCTCTTGGGGAGGGGAGGGGCCTCCGGGGGGCGGAGACCCCTCGTGGTGGGAGGGGAATCTAAACCTCTTTTTGGGGTTGGGTCGCCTTTCTTAAAAAAGTCGGCAGGTCAACATGATCCTCATACGACATGATGTCGGTCGGAACAATATCATCGAGTTTATATTCGGACCGCAGACTTTTCGATAAAACTCTTTCAGAACCTTTCAGATTCAGGGACTGCCTGATAGGGGTCCACTTTTTAATCTGGGGCAGATCCACCTTCTCTTTCTGGTCGTTAAAGCCTGTCGCTATCACTGTAACCCTTACTTCTTCGCCGACATCCGGATCTATAACTGCGCCGAATATCAGGTGTACGTCTTCATGGGCCGAGTCGTATATATACGAGACGGCGTCCTTGACATCATCTAAAGCGAGTTCGAGCCCACCCGTGATATTGACGAGGATGCCCTTTGACCCTTCAATTGAAGACTCCTCGAGTAGCGGGTTTGATATGGCCTTTTTCGCCGCATCGACTGCTCCGCGTTCTCCTCTTCCGATGCCGGAACCCATAACTCCCCGGCCCTTATCCTGGATGATCGTCTTCACATCGGCAAAATCAACGTTGATAAGTCCCGGTATGAGGATGATGTCCGAGATTCCCTGGACTGCCTGTTTAAGCACATCGTTTGCAACAGCAAAGGATTTCAGCAACGGCGTCCCCTTCTCGACAACAAGTCCTATCTTGTCGTTCGGAATTACGATGAGGGTATCTACATTCTGCTTAAGTTCCATTATTCCTTCTTCCGCGTTGGTGCAACGGATTTTTCCTTCATAGAAGAACGGCTTGGTAATGACGGCAACGGTGATAGCCCCCAGTTCTTTTGCAATCCCTGCAATAACAGGCCCGGCGCCTGTGCCTGTGCCTCCTCCCATGCCTGCTGTAATGAAGACCATATCCGAGCCTTCGAGGTGCTCGGCGATGAGAGTGCTGTCCTCAAGCGCCGCCTCCCTGCCGATCTGGGGGTTGGACCCGGCTCCCAGTCCGCGTGTCAGATTGGCGCCGATCTGCACTTTCACAGATGCGAGAGACGTCTCGAGCGCCTGCGTATCGGTATTTACGGCAATAAATTCGACTCCGAGAAGGTTGGAAGCGATCATATTATTGATCGCGTTACCGCCGGCTCCTCCGATACCGACGACTTTTATCCTTGCAGTCTGTCCCCTTACCTCTTCGATTTCAAACATGCTCCCTCCTTTTTTATATGAAAATTCCTTTTACCCAGTCTTTCATTTTTCCAAATATCCCTGCAAATGCCACCGGGTACACGGTCCTGACGGAATGTTCGTTGACCGCATAGCGAACAAGACCCGCACCCGTCGAATACATCGGGTTATTTGCGATATCACGGCACCCTTTAATATCCCTCGGGAACCCGATTCTTACAGGCATCCCCAGGATATCCTCTGCCATTCTTGCAAAGCCGCCGAGGAGTGACCCGCCGCCGGTGAGCACCACCCCGGCAGATGCAATGCGGTATCCGTCACGGGACCTGAGATCCTTTCTTACCATTTCGAGTAATTCTTCGGCCCTCGGCATGATGATTTCGATCAGACGGCCATGTGTTATCTTCTGCTCCTTTCCCCTCTCGGCACTCTCTATTTCTTCAGAGTCGTTCACCATAACAGCCCCGGCGGTACCGAACCTCTTTTTAATCCGTTCCGCCTCGGTTACGGAAATTCTTAACCCGACTGCGATATCATTGGTAAAATGGTTTCCTCCCACAGCTATCACCGATGAGTTCCTCATCCACCCCTCTTTGAAAAGGATGGCGTCCGTTGTTCCGCCGCCCACATCCACGACAGCGACTCCGATTTCTTTTTCGTCGTCCGTCAGGATCGCCTCAGCTGAAGCGAGGGGCTCAAACACTATGTCAGCCGATTTAACGCCGGCTTTCTCGCAGCACCTGAGGAGATTCTGAACCGATGTGACTGCGCCGGTCACTATGTAAACATTGGCTTCAAGCCTTTCTCCTATCATTCCGACCGGCTCCCTTATGCCGTTCTGCCCGTCGAGGACATAACCTGCGGGAATAACGTGCAGCACCTCCCTGTCAAGCGGCACGTACGCAGCCCTGGCAGAGTCTATCGCCCGTTCGACATCGAGGGGTGACACTTCTTTCCCTTTCACCGCAACAACGCCATAGCTGATGAACCCTTTGATGTGACCGCCGGAGATGCCGACGTGCACCGCATTAATTTCAACTCCGGTCGAACCCTCTGCAGACCTCAGGGCGCGCTGTATCGATTCAGCCGTTGACTCGACATCGACAATAACGCCTTTCCTGAGCCCTGTAGAAGGAAACGAGCTGACCCCGCAGAACTCCAGTTCGCCTCTCACCATCCGGCCGACAACAGCACAAACTTTTGTTGTCCCAACATCAAGACCGACAATAATATCCTCCTGTTTCACCGGACTTCCTTTTGGGTAGACGGTTTTACGATCGCCTTGTTCCCGAAGCGCAAATCTATAAAATCGACAGGCATGCCCATGTCCTTTATGTCCTCTTCCAGGCGGAGAAGCCTGTCGAGCTTCTCCCTGTAACCGCCTGTCCCGATCTTCACAAATATACCGTCGATTGATACACTCAGGTCATGAGGTTTATGCGCGATAATCTCTATATGGTCTCTCTCTGCTGAAAATCCTTCCTCCGTCATCAGTTTTGCAAGGGCGAGGGCCTCCACAAAGCCCTCCTTCTCTTTGAACGGATCACACGTTATTACAGGAAGGAAAGGAACGGAATCGCCCTTCAGCTCTTCGAGCATCTTGCCTTTTTCATCCACAAGGAAAAGATGTCCATTCGTATCAAGAAGCGCAAACGGTTCGGCCTCCTCTATTTTCACGAACAATGTCTCAGGGAATTCCTTTCTCGTGTACACCGACTTTATCCATGGAGATTTGAGCAACTGTCCGCTCATTTTTTTACCGGAAATCACGACGAGACTTTCGCTTGAGCTGATACCGGCAAGCGCTTTCAGCTCATCGTCCGTCATATGTCTGTTCCCCTCAAAAACAATATGCTTTACAGGGAGTAACGACTGCAGCGGGTGTAAAGAAAAATAAAAATACCCTCCTATTGCCAGCGAAAGGGTGAAAATAAAAACTGTGATGTTCCTTGCAAAACCGAGCACAAGGGCTCTCCTGTTCTTTTTAACCCTATTTCGTTTCATCAATCACACCCCTGATAATCCCGTTTATCAGATCAGCGAACCCGAACCCCGCCAGTCCTGCAATCTTCGGCAGCAGGCTCGTCTCGGTCATACCCGGAATTGTATTCACCTCGAGCACAAACGGATTCCCTTTCAGGTCGACCCTCAGATCAACTCTCGTCGCGCCTTTGCAGCCGAGCGCGGCATGTGCGGAAAGAGCCGTCTCCTTTGCACGATCATACACTGCACCGTCCAGTTCGGGAGGGAGGATATAATCTGTGAGTCCGGCAGTATACTTTGCCTCATAACTGTAGAATTCGAGAGCAGGCCTGACTTCGACCCCGCCCAGGACCTTCCCTTCGAGTATCCCGATATGCACCTCTTTGCCATCTATGAATTTTTCGACAATCACTCTTGAGCCGAAAGAAAAAGCCCCTTTTAGAGCCCCTTCGAAATTCTTTTCATCCTTTATGATACTTACCCCTACACTCGATCCTTCTGCCGCAGGCTTCACAACCCAGGGAAGATCGAATCCGATATCCGGCCTTTGTCCCCTTTTGAGGACGACAAATGGAGGCACAGGCACATTATGATAGAGGAAAATCTTCTTCGAAGCCTCTTTATCCATTGCAAGCGCAGATGCGAGCACCCCGGAACCGGTATAGGGGATTCCCAGCACCTCGAGCATGCCCTGAATGGACCCGTTTTCTCCAAATCCGCCGTGCAGGGCAAGGAATGCGACCTCTATCTTTTCCTTCTGCAGGACGCTGCAGATATCAGGGCCGACATCCACGGCCACAGCATCATAGCCCGAATTATTAAGTGCAGTATAAATCGCCGCACCGCTCCTGAGGGAAACCTCTCTCTCGGATGAAGTGCCTCCCATGAGAACGCCTATCCTTTTATCAGTCAACACCGTTTCTCCCCACTATCCTTATTTCAGGTTCAAGAATTACACCGAATTTCCTGTTCACTCTGTCCGCAACCTCTTCCATAAGTTTGATGAAGTCCGAAGCGCTCGCCCTCCCCCTGTTTATGAAGAAGTTGGCATGAAGTCCGCTCACTTCAACATCCCCTCTTCTCATCCCCTTGCAGCCGGCTTCATCTATCAGCTTTCCTGCCGCAGTTCCCGGAGGGTTTTTGAACACGCATCCTGCAGACGCCTCCCAGAGAGGCTGCTTCTCTTTCTTTGTCGTAAGGTAATTATGAACCCTTGCAGAGACCTCTTCTCTTTTATCGATTTTGAGCCTCATCTCAGCTTTGAGAATCAATTGATCAACCGTGATCCCCGAGGTCCTGTATCCGAAACGGACATCTTCCGCGCGCAGTACACTGCGTCTTCCGTTTAGGTCAGCCAGTTCAACAGAGACAAGTACATCCTTGATTTCGCAGCCGAATGCGCCTGCATTGCCGCAGATCGCCCCTCCGACGGTTCCCGGTATTCCTGCAAGCCCCTCTATCCCTGAATAACCGTTTTCCTCAGCGTAATGCACAAAACTCCGGAGCAGGGTACCCGCCTCAACAACTACATAGACTGCGGCATCGTCACGGCCCAAGACCCCGATCCTTCTTAAAGATTTCAGACAGACAACGGCTCCTGTTATCCCGCCGTCTTTCACAAGGACGTTTGTACCCCCTCCGAGCGGGAAGACGGGAATACCGCTTTGTTTAAGGGTGCTGCATATATTCGCCAATGAGGCTATATCCCGCGGCACCGCAAAAATATCTGCGGGTCCTCCTATCTTCAGCGACGTATGTTTCACCATCGGCTCCATGTAAAGCACGTCGCCTTCAAAAGGACTTCCCGATATTATCTTCTTCATGTTTTGAGCTTTCATTTCTTACCTTTTCTTAATCTTTCGAGTATGTCTTCACCCAGTTTCCATACATTGCCGGCACCGAGGGTGATGACAATATCGCCTCCCTTCACTTTTTCGACGATCCGGGTTACTGCATCCTCTTTCCCCTTCTCATACACGACCTCTGTCTGACCGGAGCTCACTATCTTCTCAACCAGGACCGCTGAATTCACGCCTTCGATCGGTTCTTCACCCGCGGGATAGATATCAAGGACAACAAGGGAGTCCGCGTCATGAAAAGAGAGCGAGAAATCCTCGATCAGATCCCTGGTCCTCGTGTACCGGTGGGGCTGGAACAAAACTATCAGCCTTCCGGGTCGATTGTCGGCGTGGAGTCCTTCTTTTACCGCCTGCAGGGTTGCCTTTATCTCCGCGGGGTGATGACCGTAATCGTCATATACCTTTACGCCGTTCACCTCTCCCTTGAATTCCAGCCTCCTCTGTATGCCGTTGAACCCCCGCAGAGCTTCACCTATCGCATGCACGCTCATCTTGAGGATCAGCGCAACACCTATGGCAGCCAGGCAGTTCAGAACATTGTGGGTTCCAGGCGCCGGGAGGTCGAACTTCCCGATGTTCTTATCTCTGTATACCGCTTCAAAGCTGGACGCCATAAAACCCTTTTTAATGTTCTGCGCATAAAGATGTGCATCCCGATTGAGGCCGTATGTGATAAATCCTCTGTGAACGGAAGGCAGCAGCTTCCGCAGATGTTCATTTTCGATGCAAATAATCGCTGTGCCGTAAAACGGCACCTTATTGATAAATGAAAGAAAAGCCTCTTTCAGGGAATCTATCGTTTTGAAAAAATCCATGTGTTCCCTGTCGATATTTGTTACGACTGCAATCGTCGGAGAGAGCTTCAGGAACGAACCGTCACTTTCATCAGCCTCAGCCACGAGAAACTCTCCCTGTCCGAGCCTCGCGTTGGAACCCGTTGCCTTTAACCTTCCCCCAATAACTACAGTCGGATCAAAGCCGCCATGGGCAAGGATCGTCGATATCAGGGATGTTGTAGTCGTCTTGCCGTGAGCCCCTGCAATGAGTATTCCGTATTT
The DNA here is from genome assembly GCA_002328665.1 of Nitrospiraceae bacterium UBA2194. Taxonomy (GTDB): domain Bacteria; phylum Nitrospirota; class Thermodesulfovibrionia; order Thermodesulfovibrionales; family SM23-35; genus UBA2194. The sequence goes on along the minus strand of DCVG01000101.1, from coordinate 33,182 downwards.
CAGCCTTGCAAGCTCTGCAAGCATCTCCGCACGAGGTATCACAGGTATCAATCTCCTCCTTGCCTCGATCACCTCCGGGTTGTTATACGAAACCGCAGACGATAATACCAGCACATGGGCGTCGTCGACATTTTCCGCCTTGTGCCCTATGAACACCTTTACCCCCGACTCCCTCAGCCTTTTCGTAGTATCAGACTCTCTCAGGTCTGAACCGGTCACCTCATAGCCGAGATTATGGAGCACCTCCGCAATGCCCGACATGCCTATGCCGCCTATTCCAACAAAATGTATAACCCTGTATTTTTCGAACATTAGTGAGCCGGCTCTCCTTTGTTTTTCCTGCCGGATGGTACCGACAGCTTTACGAGGCTCATTGCTATATCTACGACCTTTGCGCCTGCATCGGGTCTTCCAACCGACCTGCTCCGCTGCTGCATCTCGGCTCTCAGCGCCTCGCTCGTGTATAACTCCCGTATGGCGCCTGAAAGAGTTTCCCCCCTGAGTTCACGGTCGGGGATCATCTTTGCAGCGCCGATCTCGAGGAGTTTCCTCGCGTTCAATTCCTGATGGCCGCCCGCTGCAAAGGGAAAGGGCACCAGTATTGCAGGCTTCCCCAACGCAGTCTCCTCGGCAAGTGTTGTTGCCCCTGCCCTGGAAATGACGACATCGGCAACAGCGTAAGCTTCACCCATTTGATAGATAAAAGGGGTTATCGTTCCCTTGAAACCGCTCTTCCTGTAGGCATCTCTGACATTTTCAAAATCTTTCATGCCCGTCTGATGAAGGAATTGAATCTTATCCCTGAGATCATGAAGATAATTCAGGGAATCGACGACTGCGCTGTTTATACTCTTTGCGCCGGAACTTCCCCCGAATGCGAATATCGTAAAAAAATCTCTGTCGAGGGAGAATAACCTGAAGGCGGACTCCCTGTTCCCCCTGAGAACATTCATCCTCACAGGGTTACCCGTAAAAAATGTCTTTGACTTCGGGAAAAAAGAGATGCTCTCCTGATACGTGATGCAGACGACATGAACAAACTTCCCGAGGATTCTGTTTGTGAGACCGGGCATGGAATTTTGTTCGAGTATCATAGTAGGTACGGACATGAAAAATGCGACAAGCGTAATCGCGCCGGACGCATATCCGCCTACTCCGATCACAATATCGGGCTTCACTGTTTTGATAATCCTATATGAATCTATAATTGAGAGGAATATCTTCACTGCCGCCCTCAACTTTTTTTTTAGAGAGACTCCCACCATGCCTTCCGCTCTCAGGAACCTTATCGGATATCCTTCCCTCGGAACCACCCGGGACTCTATGCCGTACTCCGTGCCTGCAAAAAGAACCTCGATGGAGGCATCCCTGTTTTTAAGTTCTTCGGCAACCGCCAATCCGGGGAAGACATGTCCTCCCGTGCCTCCTCCCGCTATAATCACCCTCATCTCATCACCGCGGAGCCGGAAGTCTGTCGGGGTAAATCCGTCCGGCGGCGCCGGTTCTCCGCTTCTCCTCTGTTATTCTTCTCCGTGCTCTTCTCTTCATAAGCAGTTCGCGGTCATTGATGATCTCCTCCGTATGTTCACCCTTTGATATATTAAGGAGTATCCCGACGGCAGCCATATTCACCAGAAGCGAAGAACCGCCATAACTTATGAACGGCAGGGGCAATCCCTTTGTAGGCACCAGGCCTGTTGCCACCGCAAAGTTTATGAGAGCCTGGAACGAAATCATTAATGAAAGCCCGGTTGCGAGATAGCGGATAAAACTGTCTTCGGCCCTGGCGGCGACGGATATCCCCTTAACGAACAGAATCAGAAAAAGCACAAGCACGACTGTTACGCCTATGAAACCGAACTCTTCACCGATTATTGAAAATATAAAGTCTGTATGGGACTCGGGCAGATAAGAGAGTTTCTGCCTGGAGTTGCCGATGCCGATACCGGTAATGCCTCCGCTGCCGAGCGCAATGAACGACTGGACGAGCTGAAAACCGCTGCCCTGTGCGTCATCCCAGGGGTTAAGAAACGATATAATCCTCTTCAGCCGGTACGGTTCCATTGCGAGTTTGACTACTACCGGTACGGCAAAAACGGCGAGAGAGGCAAGGAACCTGAGCTTGACCCCTGAAAGGAAAAGCATCGATACGGTCAGGACCGCAAGACTCATGGCAGCGCCGAAATCGGGCTGTTTGAGAATGGCTGCCTGAAATACTCCCATGATCAAAATCGGTTTGGCAAAAGAGACTATACTGTCCGCTCTGTAATCCGGCATCGACATATAACGTGCGAGGAAGATCACCATGGAGAGTTTCACCAGTTCAGAGGGCTGAAAAGTCGAAGGCCATAATTGAATCCATCTCCTTGCTCCGCCTGCAGAGACGCCGATGCCGGGCAGAAAGACAAGGATGAGAAGCACGAACGAGAAAATCAGGAGGGGCAGAGCGTTCTTCTTGAGGAAGGACGGCTTCAGTCTGTATGCAAGCAGCATGACACTGAACCCTATGAGGATTGTAAAGAGATGCCTCTTGAAATAATAGAATTCCGTAACCCCTTTTTTCGCAAATACCGGGGTAACGATCGATGTGCAGCTGTAGATCATAAGCGCACCGAGCATTACGAGCAACACTGTCACGAGGAGCAGTAACTTGTCATATCTGCCCACTAAGCCATCTCCATCACAATTTTTTTAAACTGCCTTCCCCTGTCCTCGAAATTCCGGAACATATCGAAACTCGCACAGGCAGGGGAGAGAAGGACGACGTCACCCTTTCCCGCTGAAGAGCGCGCTGTCTCCACGGCATCCCTGAGGTCCGATGCCATGAACGTCTTTGTGAAGTCTTTGAAAGCTCCTCTTATTTTTTCAGCCGCTTCACCGATTAATACGGCCGCTTTGACTCTTTCTTTGACCAAAGTCCTCAGAACGGAAAAATCTCCCGCCTTATCGCGGCCCCCCGCGATGAGGATGACCGGCCCGGTGAAACTTTCCAGCGACTTCATGACTGCGCCGACATTCGTCCCTTTTGAATCGTTGTAATACCTTACGCCGTCCAGTTCCCTGACAAACTCGAGTCTGTGCTCGAGCCCTGAAAATTCTTTCAGGGAATCCGTGACCGCAGTTACAGGACAACCTGCAAGGAGAGCCATGGCTGAAGCAGCCATGGCATTCTCCAGGTTATGTACGCCTTTTATCTTTATTTCTCCGGCTCTGATAAGGGGCATGGGACACGGGGCATGAGGCAGGCCCGGAATATTACAGTAGACGATACCGTCCTTTAAATAGAGCCCCGCGACTTCCTGTTTCCGGCTGAAGTAGAAGACTTTCGGATAATCGTTTTTCACTCTGAGTTTTTCGCTTTCAATCTTCATTGTTTCGGGGTCGTCCCGGTTCAGCACGAGGGAATCGTCTCCCGTCTGGTTTTCGAATATACGCGCCTTTGCATTGCCGTAATCTTCAAGAGAACGGTACCTGTCGAGGTGGTCGGGTGTGATATTGATTAGCGCCGACACCTCCGGCCTGAAATCCTGTATCGTTTCGAGCTGGAAGCTCGATATTTCCGCAACAATAAAATCTATCGCCTTATCCTCCATGATTACGGCCTTGCGGATCTCCTCTGTAAGTGCATATCCTATATTCCCTCCGACGACGGTATGCGCTCCCCCTTTTTTCATCATGAAGTCGAGAAGTGCAGTGGTTGTCGATTTCCCGTTTGTTCCGGTCACTCCGAGGAATCTCGTCCGACTGACGGTTTTAAACTCCTGAGAAGCGACCGCCTGGTACGCCAATTCAAGCTCTCCGATCACGGGCACCCCATTTGATTTTGCACGCATGACAGGTTGGATATCGGAAGGAACTCCCGGACTTATGACCAGCATATCGGCCCCTGCAAAAACATTCTCGGGATGACCTCCCAGGGCGAGCCTCACCGAAGAGTCGAGTTGTTGAACATACCCTTTCAGTTCTTCTTCCGCCTTCATGTCTGTAACAGTTACCTCTGCTCCGAGCCTGGAAAGCAGGTTTGCCGCACCTGCTCCACTCCTTGCAAGGCCGACGACCGTCACGCGCTTACCCTTTATTTTTGCTGACAGCATCTTTCTCGGCGATCCTGTACTTTTTCTTCACGCTCTTGCCCTTTGCGATTATTTTTGCCTTCCCCTGTTTCTTTGCATACATTTTTGCTTTCCCTGTCTTCTTTGCAGCTATATGGGACGTCCCGGATTTCACTGTTTTCTTTGCAATATGCGATTTGCCGGATTTCGATTTTGAGTGTTTTCCTTTGATCTTCTTCTTATGAGGTGCCTTCCCCTTCTTGATTTCAGGATAATCAGACTTTGCAAGATAGATCACAGGCTCTTCCTTGTTCTGAATCACATCAAAGCCTCTCGTGATCAATAGTGCGGACTCCCTCCACAGATCTTCCCTGCTCGGGCTGCCCAGGACGGTCACGATGACCGCATCCTGCCGCCGCTCAGCGGCGCATACAAAACAGTGCCTTGCCTTGCGGGTGAACCCTGTCTTTCCCCCGACAAGATCTTCTTCCGACCATAAAAGCTTATTGGTGTTTTTAAGGAATATCGATTTCCCCCTCGCTGTCGAGATCTCCGCCACCCGCGTCCCTATAATCTCTTTCAGTTTCGGGTATCGCAGGGCATAGCCCATGATCTTCGACAGATCAGTCGCAGTGGTGTATTGACCCTGACCTGGAAGCCCGCTGGCATTAATGAACCGGGTATCCGTGGCCCCGATCGCCGCGGCCTTTCTGTTCATGAGGTCCACAAATCTCCGTTCGGAACCGGAAACCGCCTCTGCAAGGGCAATGGCTGCATCATTGGCAGAGCTGATCAGCGCAGCATTCAGAAGTTCCTCGACTGTCACTTTATCTCCAGCCTTAAAGCCGGCCTTATGGGGAGAGACTCGTGAGACATTTTTGCTTATCGTAACGATATCCTGCAGGTCTGCGCGCTCGATGGCTACTACCGCTGTCATTAATTTTGTCGTACTTGCAGGAGCGCACCTGAGATCCGGGTTCTTGGCATAGAGAATTTTTCCGGTCGTCGGGTCCATGACAACCGCAGCCCTTGAATATATATTGTCCGCATAAGAAGTCGAAAGTGAAAAGTGAAAAATGAAAAGTAAAAGAATGAGCAAAAAATATCTCCTGGCAATTTTTAATTTTGAACGTTCAAGTCTTAATTCTTTTTCCATAAATCACCTCACCTTTAAAGTTGCAAGGCTTAACAAAGCAAGCACTATCCCGACTATCCAGAATCTTACGATCACCTTCGGCTCAGGCCACCCTTTTAGTTCGAAGTGGTGGTGGATAGGCGCCATCCTGAAGACCCGCCTGCCGGTGAGCTTGAAAGATGCTACCTGGAGCATGACAGAGACCGTCTCGATCACAAAAATCCCGCCGACAACCGCAAGGACGATCTCGTGCTTTGTTATTATTGCGAGGGTGCCGAGAGCGCCGCCAAGACCAAGCGACCCAACATCGCCCATAAAGACATCCGCCGGGTATGAGTTATACCACAGGAAGCCGAGCGCAGCGCCGAACATCGCCCCGCAGAAAACCGTCAACTCCCCTGTGCCGGGCAGGTAAAGAACCTGAAGGTACTGGGCCAACCCCTTGTGTCCCGACAGATATACAAGGACGCCGTTTGCAAGGACTGCAACGGCAACGAGCCCTATTGCAAGCCCGTCTATTCCGTCCGTAAGATTGACAGCATTGGATGAGCCGACCATTACCATCACTGAAAACGGTATATAAAGCCAGCCTAGATCAAAAAGCCATCTCTTGAAAAAAGGGACACTCAAAACATCTGTATACGGGTCTTTCGGGTTCATATAGAGAAAAACTCCTATGCCGAGTGCAAGGACTATCTGCATACCGAATTTCTGATACGCCCTGAGACCCTTATGGCTCTTCATGGAGATCTTCAAATAGTCATCGAGTAAACCTATTCCGCCGAACCCTATGATGGAAACAATCATCGTCCAGATATAGATGTTCTTAAGGTCTCCCCACATGAGGATCGAAAGGAGAATGGAGAGGATAATGAGGATTCCTCCCATAGTAGGCGTCCCGGCCTTGCCGATATGCGCCTTCGGTCCGTCAACCCTTATATGCTGCGTCAGGCTCAGTCTCTTGAGTTTTTTTATAACCCACGGACCCAACAGGAATGAAACAAGCATTGCCGTCAAAACGGCAAGGGAAGTCCTGAACGTTATATACCTGAAAACATTCAGGGGGGAGAACCATTCATGCAGGCTGAATATAAGGCTGTATAACATTATTCCCCTCTACGTGCCATCGGCCATCACTTTTTCCATACGCATCGCTCTCGAACCTTTTATCAGGACCGCGTCGCCGCGTTTCCAGATGTCCCTTAACAGGCTTCCGGCTTCTTCTGCGGACTTAACCTGATAAGCGGCGCCCTGAAATTCAGAAGCGGCAGTTGACATGAGAGGTCCGACCGCAATGAAGATATCAATGGAAAGTTCGGACATCATCCTGCCGATTTTTCTGTGGGCCTCTTCCTGATAGGATCCGAGTTCCAGCATATCTCCGAGGACTGCGATGACCCTGCCTTTCCTGATCCGGACAATCTCTCCGAGTGCCTCGGCCATTGATGCGGGGTTGGCATTATACACATCACTGATAACCGTTATGCCGTCCAGCGTCCTGTATTCGAGCCTCATCGGTACTCCCTCGAATGAATCGACCGCCTGCCTGATACCCCGGAGACCGATATGAAAGAGATGACCGGCCGAGGCAGCTGCAAGAATGTTCAGTATATTGAACATCCCGGATATCTTTGGTTTGACCCTGATATGTTGTTCACCGATATGGAGGGTGAATTCCGATCCCTTTTCGAGCAGCTTTATGTCGGTTGCAAAAACATCAGCACGGTTTTTGATTCCATACTTGATAAGCGGTCCCCTGAAACCTGAACCTGCAACCCCTTCCATCAAAAAAAGGTCATCTGCATTCACCACAGCTGTCTTTACATAATCAAAAAGTTCGAGTTTAGTTTTTCTCGTTGTCCCGAGGTCCCCGAATCCTTCGAGATGCGCATGCCCGATGTTTGTAACAACTCCGCAAGTAGGGCGCGCTATGTCGCACAACGTCTTTATTTCTCCGATCGCGCTTGCGCCCATCTCAAGGACGACGATCTCGTCTTTTTCACTTATCGCCGTGAGACTCAGGGGAAGTCCGATGTGATTATTGAGATTCCCCGCATTCTGCAGAACCTTGTAATCAGTACCCAGAATCGAGGTGATGAGTTCCTTTGTCGTCGTTTTGCCGTTGGAGCCCGTTACCGCGATGACCGGGACATCCCTCTTTAAACGCATATACCGTGCAATATCCTGAAGCGCTTTAAGCGTGTCTTTCACGTATATAATGGTCTTGTCCCGCCGGAGCTCCGCAGTCTGAAGATTCACTATGGCGCCGAGCCCCTTATCGAGTGCATCAGCGACAAAAGCATGTCCGTCAAACCTGTCTCCCTTCAATGCAATAAAAAGCTCGCCTTCCTTTGTCCTCCTTGAATCGATGGACACTCCTGTAAATGAACGTGCGTTTCCGCACAGGACATGTCCGCCTGTTGCTGCCATGATATCTTCTGTTGTCAACGTTCCCATATCCTCTTTTTCAGGGCATTCCAGATAAATCATCACGCACAGCGTCCTGTCAGCTTAGCCCTGATTATCTCCTTCAGGACTTCCCTGTCGCTGAATTCATGCCTTATCCCTTTTATCTCCTGGTAGGTCTCGTGCCCTTTGCCCGCCACAAGTACGATATCTCCTGGACTGGCCATGTCCACCGCTTTCCTGATGGCCTCTCTCCTGTCCGGCTCGACAAGATAATTCTCCCCGACCACTCCTCCTTCGATATCCCTGATGATATCCAGCAGCCCTTCGGACCTGGGGTTGTCGGAGGTGATGATCACAAAATCGCTAAGTCTTGTAGCAATCGCGCCCATCGCCGGTCTCTTGCCGTGGTCCCTGTCCCCCCCGCAGCCGAAAACAGTGATAACCCGGCGGGCCGGGCGATGTTTTTCAACAGGGATATCCCTGCGTTTCCCGTGTTCCTTCTTTGCAGCAGGAGATGAGATAAGTTCCCTCGCAGTGGTTATCAGTCGCTCAAGCGCGTCTTCCGTATGCGCATAGTCTATAATGCAGAGAAATTCCTGCCCGGCACCGATTTTTTCGAACCTGCCCGGGATATTCTCAGCATTATTTATGCCATCGAGGATTACCTCCCATGGCACTCTCAGAGAAACTGCAGCTCCGACTGCGGAAAGTATGTTATACACGTTCGGAGTTCCGAGGAGCGGAGACGATATGCCGTACTGCCGGCCTTCGAAAGACAGTCTGAACCGCAATCCTTCGAAAGTATCGGCAATGTCCGATGCGATCATATCCGCGCCGGTCTCCGCCTCCAGGCTGTATGTAATTGTATTATTCGATCCGCCCTTCAATAACAAATACAGGCGTTTTCCGTACGGATCGTCGAGATTTATTACTGCGGTGCCTTGCCTGTGAAGCAGTTCCGTAAACAACCTCTCCTTCGCCCTGAAATAGTCTTCCATAGTCTTGTGAAAATCCAGATGGTCCCGCGTAAGATTTGTAAAAACTGCGGTTCGGAATACAGCGTCGTCAACCCTGTACTGCGCAAGCGCGTGAGACGAGACCTCCGAGACTACTACGGCGCACCCTGACAGAAACATGTCGTGCAACAGGCCTTGAAATTCAGGTGACTCAGGGGTTGTATGGACTGCGGGGAAGATCCTGTTTTTTATTATATACTGAATCGTACCGATTAATCCCACATCCTGTCCCCCTGTTTCAAGGATTGATTTCAAAATATATGAGGACGTTGTTTTTCCGTTCGTGCCGGTTATTCCTATGAGCGTCAAATGCTCCGAAGGCCTTCTGTAGAAATTGTTCGCTATGCAGGCGAGCGCCTTTCTGCTGTTTGCAACGCGTATAAAACACACAGCGGAATCCGGTCCGGTACCCGGCGTTCCTGATCCTGCATCGCCCTGCTCATAGACTATCGCCGCAGCGCCCCTCTGAACCACATCCCGGATGAAATCGATCCCGTTGAACTTTTCCCCCCTGATTGCTATAAACAGATATCCCACGCCGACCTTCCTCGAATCATAGGCTATCCCGGCGATGTCCGTATCCGGGAAAGGGGTAACCTCCCGTCGCCTCAGGGCAGAATCGCAGCTACGCAGTATTTCCCTTAACATCATCGCCGTACCAGCAACGGATTCCTTTGCGGGGTATCTTCCCTCGGGACATCCATATAAGATAATGCCTGATCGGCTATGTTCCTGAAAACAGGGGCGGCCACAACGCCGCCGTAAATCTGGCCTTTCGGTTCATAAACGACAACTATTATCGAAAACCTTGGGTTGTCCGCCGGTACAAAACCGACAAAGGAACTGACGTATTTTTCCCTTGAATATCTCTTTGTCACGGGATTTATCATCTGGGCCGTACCCGTCTTTCCTGCAACCTCGTTCCCGTTTATTGACGCGTTTTGGCCGGTCCCTCCGTCTTCTACAACGGTCTTCAGGATATCCCTGAATGCCCCGGCAGTTTTTGCGGAGATTACCCGGCGCCCTTCATTCTCACCGGACGAAACAAGCACACGGCCGTCGGGTGCCACAATGCGGGACACAACATGAGGCCTGACCAGAAAACCTCCGTTTGCGATCACAGAATACGCACGGAGTATCTGGAGAGGAGTCACAGCAACCTCCTGGCCGATGGGTATCGCACCGATGGAAGTTCCCGACCATCTCTCGGTCGGAAATATCCAGCCGGATACTTCACCCGGCAGATCAATGCCCGTCTTATCGCCGATGCCCAGAAGCTTCGCATATTTATAAATCCGCTCTTTCCCCAGTCTCATACCCACCATAATGGAACCGACATTCGAGGATTTTTGTATCACCTCCTGGAATGTCAGCACACCGTATTTATGGACATCCCGGATGGTCTTGCCGCCTGCATTAATCCCTCCTTTGCTGACGTCGAATAATGTATTGGGACGTGTAATCTTTTCTTCCAGCGCTCCGGCGCCGATAACAATCTTGAACGTGGAACCCGGCTCGTAGCAGTCGGTTATCGCCCTGTTCCGCCTCTCTGAATCGCCGGCACGGCCCGCCTTGTTCAGGTCATATGCGGGTTTGTTCGCAAGGGCGAGTATCTCCCCTGTAAAAGGATCCATCATAATTGCCGTTGCGGCAGCAGCCCGCCACTCCTGCATCGCCCTGTCAAGTTCCTTTTCAACAATACGCTGAAGCACTTCATCTACAGTAAGCACAATATTATTCCCTTTTGCTTCGATATCAACTCCTGAAGAAAATGTCCTTCCGCTCGCATCTCTTCCAAGGAAGACTTTGCCACCCGTAGTCTTCAGGTAGGTATCGTACTGCAGTTCGATGCCCTCAAGCGCCTGGTTGTCGATCCCGACAAAACCGACAACATGCGAGGCAAGCTCGCCTCTCGGATAATATCTTTTTGCCTCGGTCAAAAAACCAAGGCCTTTGATATCGAGTCCCTTTACTCTTTCGGCAGCCGAGGGTTCGAGTTTTCGTTCAATCCATGCAAACCTTCCATCGTTGGGAATCTTTGAGAGGATCGCCTTCGGCTCCTTTTCAACCGCCGAGGCAAGTTTCCTGACATCTTCATTATCGAGGCTGAGGCTTGCGGGATCGCAATAAAGGGAATCGAGTTCAAGGTTCAGCGCAAGTTCCCTTCCCCGCCTGTCAAGAATTACTCCTCTCCTCACCTGAATGTCCTCAATTTTTATATGCTGCTGTTTGGCGCGCTCGGAAAGACGCTCATGGCTGAATATCATCAGGTCTGTTAGACGGAGAAATACCATGACAAAACTGAAGATTAAAGCGGTATGCAGAATGATCGCCCTTTTTCTACTCATCCCCCCCTCCGGTCATCAAGGCTCTGCCAAGTACTTTCTCTCCAGAGATGTTCTATAAGGTTGGACTCCTTTTTGTTTGCTCATATGTATTACCTGAATCCTGTCCGGCAGGATAAAGCCGTCACCGGCCTGACGGCTTCCCTCAAGCTTTGCAAAAGAGAGCAGGCTTGTCCTTTCGGCGAGTAGCATTTTCCTCTCTCTGAGGCACTGAATTTTCTTCTTTTCAAGGTCGCTCAGGCTGTATTCCAACTGCAGAAAACCGGACCGGAGATATACGAGACCGAATATGCCGGCGATGATAACCATAACCAGGAAGGGTTTGACAAGAAATACCAGTATATTGCAGCGGCTTTTGCGGATCATATTCTCTCCCCTGCCCTCAGTTTCGCGCTCCTCGACGAAGGATTCAGCCTGAGTTCCTCAGGAGACGGCGTCCAGGGTTTTTTTGTAATCTTTTTGAGTAATCCTTTTCTTGCATTTTCAGCGATAAAAGTCTTTACTATTCTGTCCTCCAGTGAATGGTACGAAATGACACACAGCCGCCCGCCTTTCTTCAGCAGGCGGACTGCGGCAAGAAGACCTGATCTCAACTGATCGAGTTCACGGTTCACCTCTATTCTCAGCGCCTGAAACGTCCTTGTTGCCGGGTGGACCCTGCCCCGTCCCCTATAGACTCCTTCGATGATCTTCGATAACTCCAGACACGTATCGATATGTTTTTTCCTTCTCCATAACACTATCGCCCTGGCTATTTTTTTCGATAAGCGCTCTTCACCGAGATCTCTTAAGATTCTTTCGAGTTCCCTTTCAGGATAGTTGTTCACAACCTCCCATGCCGACAACTTCTGCCCCCTGTCCATTCTCATGTCGAGACGTTCATCCGAAAGAAAGCTGAACCCTCTTTCAGGATGCCTGAGCTGCGGCATCGAAACACCAAGATCAAAAAGGATACCGTCCACTTCGGTTATCCCCTCTTCCGAAAGCAGCCTTTCCATCTCTGAAAAGCTCCCCCTCTTTAGAACCACCCCTTTATCCGGAAGGCGTTCCCCGGCTTCTTTCAGGGCTTCTTCATCCCTGTCGATGCCGATGAGTCTGCCCTCATCACCCACGAACTTTATTATTTCTTCTGAATGACCCCCGGGTCCGATTGTCGCATCAATATAGACTCCATTGCGTTTTATATTGAGCAGTTCTATGACTTCTTTCCGCATAACCGGCAGATGATGAATTGCCGTCGTCAAATCTCACTCTCTCTCTTTTAAAGACCATATGATGTCAGTCTGTCTTCTATTGTCTTCCTGTCTATCTTTGCAGGGTCGAACAGGGTATCCCATTCCTGCCTGTCCCATAATTCGATACGCTCAATCTGGCCGGCCATGACAACATTCGAATTGATACTTGCGTCTTCGCGCAGCGCAACCGGGACGAGAACCCTGCCCTGCCTGTCCATCTCTGTTTCAACAGCCGACGCAACGACCCTCCTAAGGAAAAACCGTATTGCCTCGTCCGATCTCGGTTTAGACCTGACGTGCTCCTGGAGCCGGTTCCATTCTTCCATCGGGTAGATATAGAGGCATTTGTCAAATGGAGCGTTTGTGATATACAGTTTTGAGCTATAATTAGTTGTTATAATTTCTCTGAAAGGGGCAGGGATGATGATTCTTCCCTTTGGATCAACGCTGTAATAATATTTCCCTGAGAAAGCCGGCACTTTTCCCTCCACTATTTACCACTTTCTACCACATCAATATATAGCCAATAAAATCGAATGTCAAGAAAAAAAATTTAATTTCTATATTATGTATGACCGAAGTGACACGACTACTATATATTGTTTGCGCTTATCGAAAATATATATTGAGTATTTTTCATTCAGCCTCCGGGCAGAAACCTGCTTCGCAGGATGAAATAGTCTGCGCAAGAGAGTAGGGAGTTGAAAAAAGAATAATTGATGCGATATAAAAAGCATATTGACTGATGCCGCGGTGTTATATTTGCAGGTTTGAGTTTAATCCTTTTGTGAATGGTGTAAACCTTCATAGGCTGAGTATCGCAATCCCTCTGTCTGAGACAGAAACTGGCATGAGTTTTTCTGCGGGCAGAATTAATTTTTGGCTTGACAAAAGGATTTCGTCCTTGATACTGTTATCTCAGTTTTATTTTTATCGTTACTAATTAATATTTCTCATGAAAGGGGGGAACATAGATGACAAAGGCAGAGCTTATCGACAAGATTGCCTCTGGCACTGGATTAAGCAAGGCGGATGCATCAAGGGCGCTGGATTCGACACTAAACTCGATCAGGTCGGCTCTGAAGAAAGGACAAAAGGTAACTCTTGTTGGGTTTGGCACGTTCGCAGTCGTGAAAAGGAAATCCAGAAAAGGCCGTAACCCGAGAACCGGACAGGTTATTACAATTCCTGCCGCCAAGATACCGAAATTCACATCCGGCAAATCACTGAAAGACGCAGTAAAATAATTTCATAATATGCAATAAAAAAGGGGGCGACATTTGTTGCCCCCTTTTTTATTGCTATAATGTTTATAGCAACTGAAAAAAAGGAGGTGTCCATGCTCGTCGAATTCAGCATACTGCCGATAGGAGCAGGGAGCAGTATCGGTGACCAGCTTGCAGAGGTATTAAAGATAGTCGATGCAAGCGGGCTGCCCTATAAGATCAATCCCATGGGTACTGTTGTAGAAGGTGAATGGGATGAGGTGATGAACCTGATAAAAAGATGCCACGGAGCAGTCATGAAATCAGGAGAGAGGGCGTTGACCACCATCTCTATTGACGATAGAAAAGGCAAACCCAACAGGATCGATGAGAAAGTCAAGTCAATAGAAAAAAGGATCGGCAAATCCCTGAAAAAATAAAGGAGGTAACAGGTTCAAGCCTGAACAAGGCCCTTCACGAATTTCTCCTCGTCTTCCCTGGACTTCAGCCGTCCCCTGAGTCTCTCTTCAAGGAGCGCTTTGAGAATTCTCGAATAAACCGGCCCGGGCCTGATCCCCATTTTCTGCAGGTCATCACCCTTGAGAAAAGTCTTTACGTTTCTCAACTCCGTGAGATAGTGCGAGATCACTTTCTGTTTCCGCCTGTCCTTGCTCAAGGCCATGAGAAACAGGATTGTTTCAAGTTTAAGGCAGCTGAGGATCTTATTTATCTCCACGGGGTCGTCAGCCGGCAGTTGTCTTACGAGATTCCTGGCCTGGGAGATGCCCCTGACGATCAGATCCTTCGCCTTCGGAGGCGGAGATAACCTGTCCAGAACAGCTTTTATATCTTCTTCCTTCAACCCTGACAGCAATGCCATAAGATACAGGATTCCCTTATCGGTCTCTTCTTCGAGAAAAAGGAGATTAAACCATGAGAGGGTCTCCTGCATGGATTTGAGCGTTGCTTCGAGTTCCTCGGTAAATAAGAGGTTCGGATGTATTATCTTCAATAAGCCGAAATCAGACAGCCTCTTTAATGTTTTGCCGGGCTCGGTCTCGTGAAATGCCAGGAGGAGTTCTTCATAGAGCCTCGGGCCGGAGAGTTTGTCGAACAGATTCATCTCTATGGTGGACTTTATCAGGTTCTCAGTATGTTTGCTGATTTTGAACCCGAACCTTTCTGCAAACCGTACCGCCCTGAATGCCCTCGTAGGGTCCTCGACAAAACTCAGGTTGTGAAGAACCCTTATCGTCTTCTCTCTAAGGTCCCTCTGTCCGCCGAAGAAATCTATTAACAGGCCGAAATCCTTCGGGTTCAATTTCACTGTAAGCGTATTAATAGTGAAATCCCTCCTGTAGAGGTCTTTTTTTATCGAGGACGTTTCGACCTTCGGGAGGGCTGCGGGAGACTCATAGTATTCTGTCCGGGCTGTCGCCACATCAAGCTTGAATGCACCGGAAAATATCTGCGCGGTCCCGAACTTATGATGCGCCCGCACCTTTGCGTGCAATCTTTCGCCAAGCGTGCGGGCAAAAGAGAGTCCGTCTCCTTCAATGACAATGTCGATGTCAAGGTTCTCCTCTCCCCGCAGAAGGTCTCTCACCGACCCTCCGACAAGATATGCGTTAAACCCCATATCATCGGCAACCTTCCCGGAAAGCTTCAGAAGGTCATAAATCTCCGGAGGGAACTTTTCCTTCAGCCAGGAAGACAGGTTCCTTCCGATAGCCGGCTTCCCCCTGGCAGCAGTCTCTTCGATTCTTCTGCGTCTGAGAAATTCCTCATAGAGCGTGCGCAGCAAGTCTGTTCTCGTGATGGCGCCGGTAATCTTCCCGTTTTCAACAACGGGCATGAATCTCTGGTTCTGTTCGATCATCAGCGTCTCGATCTGTCTGATTGGCGCATCCGGTCCGACGGTTGTCGCATCAGTTGTCGAAAAATCTATTGACCTGCTCTTCCCGAAACCGTGATAAAGGGCCTTCTCCACGCTCTCCCGCGAGATGAGCCCGCTGTATGTATCCCCTTTCAGGACGGGCAGCACATTGACGCCGTAACGGGTCATCATCGCCTCTGCCTCTTTAACAGGGACATCCCCCTGGATACTGATCACAGGCCGGGTCATTATGTCGGATGCTACCTTGCCCGGTTTGACGTACCGATTGAGCAGACCGGTCAGTTTCTCCTCAATGACTTCGAGCGACGCCTCTTTTACGGTTGCCGAAGCAGCAGTCGGGTGTCCTCCGCCGCCGAATTCGCTCATCACCTTTGAGACGTCAAGTTCAGGGACTTTACTCCTTGCAACCAGGAGTATCTTACCCTCCATACCGAGCAGGACTACCACAGCATCTATGTCTTCCATATCCATCATCCTGTGAGCAAGGTGTGCTGCATCGCCGAAATACTGCTCCCGGGAGGCCTTTGCAATCTTTATCCTTATGCCCTGTATCACCATCTCCTTTGACGACTGGATCAGCTCGTTCAGGATATCGAGTTCTTCCCTGCTCAGTTCCATCTTCAAAAAACTCGACACTATGTTCAGGTTCGCGCCCCGTTTTAAAAGATATGCAATGGCAAAAAGGTCCCTCTCCGTCGTCGAGGGGAAAAGGAGGTTCCCGGTCTCTTCGTATATCCCTATTGCGAGTATCGTAGCCTCCATCGGCGTCGGATGCAGCCTTCTGTTCTTAAGAATCTCGGTAAAAATCGTTGCGGTTGCTCCTACACTCTCGATCTTTTCGACTTCACCCCTGATGTCTCCCCTGGTGAAAGGATGATGGTCGTAGATATGCACCTTCAGTTTCTTATCGGTTAGCAGGCCTGCAAAGGGGCCTATTCTGCCGGGTATCTTCGTATCGACGATAATAAGCCTCGTTACCCTGGACAGGTCGATATCCTTTATGCGTTTTATCCTGACGGGATGGAATGCCTCCAGGAAGTCCCTGAGTTTCTTCTCCTGGGAACCGGGGAATACTATTTCCGCCCCGGGATACAGCTTTTTTGCAGCGACCATCGAGGCAAGGGAGTCGAAGTCGGCGTTTGTGTGTGAGGTAATGATATCCACACCCTATTGTAGCAGATACTGCGCCGGATATTAATTCTTATCCCCAAGGAATATTGTCAAATTGCGATTCTGAAAGTTTTTTCCGTGCATATGTCCGATACCAATTGCAAAAGCAGGCCCCATGTCATTTTTTCTTTTTTAACGCCTTCATAAGCGACTGATACCCAAGCGTATTCAAAACGTCTTTCTTTTCAAGCCAGCCCCTTCGTGCGATCGATACCCCGTAGGCCATATAATTGAACTGACTGGTGATATGGGTGTCCGTACTGATTACGAGCGGGACCCCCATTTCCTTTGCGGTCTTCGCATATACATCGTTCAGATCGAGTCTGAGCGGATAAGCATTGATCTCTATGGCAGTCCCCGTCTCTTTTGCGACTTTCAGGACTTCAGCCATGTCGACTTCATAAGGGTCTCTCTCTCCGATCAACCTGCCTGTCGGATGGGCTATAACCGATACATAAGGGTTTCGCATGGCAGCCACCAGCCTTCCGGTAATCTGCTCCCTGCCCTGTCTGAAGCCGGAGTGGATCGAAGCCACCACGATATCCAACTGCCTGAGAATATCATCGGCAAAATCCAGCCGACCGTCGCTCCTGATATCAACCTCTACCCCGGCAAGGAGTTTGAACCCCCTCAGCTTTTTGTTTATCGCCCCGATCTCCTTCCTCTCCTCCAGCAGCCTCTCTTCACTCAACCCCCTCGCAATGCCGAGACCTTTGGAGTGGTCTGTAATCGCAATATATTCGTATCCCCTCTTTTTGGCTTCCTGTATCAATTCGTCACAATCATGGCTCCCGTCGCTTCGTTTCGTATGGACATGGAGGTCGCCCTTTATGTCGCTGAGAGTGACAAGCTCCGGCAGTCTTCCTTCGAGGGCGGCTTCTATTTCCCCGGCATCCTCGCGCAGTTCGGGAGGAATAAAAGGCAGGCCGAGAACCCTGTAAATGTCTTCCTCTTTCCCGCCTCCGACCTTTTTGTCATCTTTTTCCCTGAATACGCCGTACTCGTTTATCTTCAGGCCGGCCCTGACAGCCATCTCCCTTAGCCTGATATTATGGGATTTGCTGCCGGTAAAATATGCCAGCGCTGCTCCGAAGCTGTCCTCCTCAACAACGCGGAGGTCGACCTGAATGCCTTCGCGCAGTATGACGCTAGACTTGGTCGGACCCTGCATAAGGATATCTCTCACGGAAGGCAGGCGGACAAACACATTCATGACAGACTTGGGATCATCCGATATGGCGAGGATGTCGATGTCCTTGATTGTATCCTTCCATCTCCTGATGCTTCCGGCAATGCTGAGTTGCCTGACCGGCGCCTTCTGCCTGAGGCGCTCCAGGATGTCATCGGCGATCGGGAGCACCTTGCCCAATGGCTGCCTCTCCATACCGCGCTTCAGCATCCCGATCCCCTTGAGGATATTCTCCTCTGTTTTTTCCTTTATCCCCGGCAGGCCGCTCAGCTTATGCTCACTGGCAAAGCGTTCAAGATCCTGCAGGTTTCTTATCTTTAATTTCTCGGAAAGAAGTTTAGCGGTCTTCGGCCCGAGGCCGGGAACCGACAAAAGCACGCCAAGACCCTCCGGCAACTCTTTCTTCAGTTCTTCATATGCCTGAATTCTACCTGTCTTCACATACTCTTCTATCTTTCCCGCAAGGTCCTGTCCGATGCCGGGGACCTTCATCAGTTCATCCTTCGGAGTCTCCGCAACATCCCCGGCAAGACTCTCGATATTCAATGCCGCCCGCCTGTAAGCCCTTATCCTGAAAGGGTTTTCAGCCTTTATTTCGAGCAGGTCCGCGATTTCGTTGAAAATACGCGCGATCTCCTGGTTGTTCATAAGGAAAGTATAGCAAAAAGATTCTGAAAGGTTTTTCTGTTCATACGCTGGGTCCGCAAAGGGCGCATCGACTCCCTCCAGGAGAGAGGACAGAAGGCGGTTTTTTCTTGCCAAACAGCGCGTTATTTTATAGGCTCTTATTGTGATTCCTTTGCCGTTCAAAAAGAATTTCCCCCTTTGGGACAGAAATGTCTGAACTGACCGTCCGCGACATGCAGGAAAGGGATATCCCTGCCGTATTGGCGATTGAAAAGATATCCTTCAGTAACCCCTGGTCCGAACAGGCATTCCTCGATGAAATGTACGGGAAATATGCTTTTTCAAAAGTCGCCTTATATGAAGGGAAAGTTGTCGGGTATATCTGTGCGCATTATATGCTCCATGAAGCCCATATCCTTGACATTGCAGTGCATCCGGATTTAAGGAGACGGGGGATTGCAACAATATTGATGAAAGAGGCGGCACGTGAATTAAAAAAAAGGGGCTGTGTTTTTGCGTATCTTAAAGTCAGGGCTTCAGATGCCGGTGCGAAAAGTTTCTATGAGCTTTCCGGGTTTAAGGTTGTTACAGTCAGAAAAAAATACTATGACAACCCGGAGGAGGATGCGCTGATGATGATGGGAAGGCTCTGAGATGACCCATCCGCAGGTATTTTTTTTTACTCCAAAAGGTTTAAAATCTTACTGAAAGGTGCTGAAAGGAGGATACCCATGCTTCTGAAAGTCGGTCATCGCGGGGCTAAGGCTTATGCTACTGAAAATACCATCGAGAGTTTCAAAAAGGCGATCGATATGGGCGCAAACGCCGTCGAACTCGATGTGCGGATATCCGGAGACGCACACCTTATTATCTGTCATGACGACAACCTGAAGAAAGTCTTCGGCGAAGATGTCCGCATTAAAGACGCTACTCTAAAGGAACTGAAAGAGTTGACGGAAGGCAGGATCCCAAGTCTTGAGGAGGCCCTGCGCTTCCTCGGAAATAAGGTCGTAAAAATACTTGTGGAGTTAAAAGAGGCCGGGTATGAAAAAGAGGTTTTGGATTTAATCAAAAAGGAAAAACTCGAAGACAGGATCATCATAGTCTCCTTTATCGAAGAGGCCCTTTCCCGTGTAAGGACGCTCGACAAAAAAATCGAGACAGGTCTCGTTTATGCGAAATTCAAGAAGCCTATCGAGGCGGCCCTGAAGTTAAATGCCCAGTACCTTGTTCCCCTGTACAGGTTCGTCCACAGGAGAGATATAGCGAAGGCGCATAAGAGCAACCTTAAGGTGATAGTCTGGACAATCAATACTAAAAAGGATGCCGTAGAGTTTATCGCCAAGGATGTAGACGGTATAGCTGCCGACAAACCGGACATTTTCCGCGGCATGCAATAGTCCGGGAAAAAAGATAATTTATAAAATTCATTCTAAAGGAGACGAATTGTGTTAACACTCGAAGAACTGAAAAAAGACAGGAAACTTATAAACGACATCGACTGGGACATCACGCCGGACATGGCTGTGCGAATGTACCTCGAGTGGGGAAACATCTGGGCGCGTGGAGAGGACCGCAGACATGTAGTCCGGTCCAAAAGCGATTATTCAGTCTATTTTGTTGTCAACTGCTGGTCCAAACCTTACTATATCTATCTCATCAAAAGAAACTCCGAAGACGCAGTGGAACTTGCAAAATTTGAGTTGCCCGAACAATTTCATACTCCGGGATGTCTGCATAAGGGCATGTATGCAGTTGAAGGCGAAGTCAAGGAGTGGTTGAGAAAAGAGTTAAACGCCGCCTGACGGACGACTTAACGCACGTATCCCGAACTTCCTGAGGCTGACGGCCAGTGCGCTTAAGGGGAGACCCATCACATTAAAAAAATCACCCTCTATTTTTTTGACGAGCACTGCGCCGAGACCCTGAATGCCGTAAGCCCCAGCCTTGTCCAGCGGCTCACCCGATCCGACGTATGCCTCTATTTCATCCATGCTCAGCCTCTTGAAAAAGACTTTCGACTCCACTGCCCTGGACAGTTCTTTTTTGCCTGCTGTATCTATTATCGTAAATCCCGTTATAACGGAATGGGCCTTTCCGCTCAGGGCCTTCAGCATCTGCCTCGCCTGTTCCTCGTCGCCGGGCTTGCCGAAAAGTCTGCCCCTTAGTACGACAACGGTGTCAGCTGCTATAACAATAGCTTTCTTATGCCTGCGGGCAACTTCCCTTGCCTTTTTGCGTGAGAGGGCCTTTGCGAGTTCATATGGCTTCAGGCCGGGATCAAATTTTTCTTCATGCGAGCTCTCATCAACCTTAAATTTAAGTCCTGTCTTTTCGAGTATTTCCCTCCTTCTCGGAGAGGCTGATGCGAGTATGATGGTCCTGAAATTACTCATTTGTTGCATACTTCTCTTTAATTTGCAGGCAGATGTGCTAAAAAGTTCAGGACATCCTTTTCGATGGTGTTCCTTTAGGGTCTCTTTCTCCGGCGACTGCCGGACCTCTCATATCCGCCGGAAGCGCTGTCAGTTCTCAAGGGTCCTTCTCCCCGGCGCATTTCCGGATATCTTTTCCCCCGTGGCAGGTTTCCCTTATGCCCGGCATACCTCGGAGCCCTGCGATAACCGGTTACGATCATTTCATCCGTCAGCGGAACAACCGGTATCTTCTGCCTGATATAGTCCTCAATGTCCGGCAGGGAACGGACATATTCCTCGCAGGCAAGGCTTATCGCCTTGCCTGCTGCGCCAGCCCGGGCGGTTCTGCCTATCCTGTGCACATAGTCCTCGGTATCCTGGGGAAGGTCGTAATTGATAACATGCGTTACGCCTTCGATATGAAGCCCGCGGCTTGCAACATCCGTAGCTGCCAGGATAGGCAACTTGCCATCCTTGAACTCCGAGAGCACGGCCATCCGCTTCTTCTGGGGAAGGTCTCCGGTGATGGCGGCAGCCGCAAACCCATTGGCGTTCAACAGGCCCACGAGCCGCTCGGCTGCGACCTTTGTATTGCAGAAGACAAGATATCTGCCGTCGGGCTCGCGTCTGAGAATCCCGAGGAGGACGCCGAACTTTTCGGAAGAGCCGACATGGTATATCTCCTGTTCGATCTGTTCCACGGTAATCTTCTCCGAAGCAACCGTAAACCGCTCGGGGTTATTCATGTGTTCATAGCAGAGTTCGAGCACCCGGTTGGAGAGCGTAGCGGAAAAAAGCATGGACTGACGTTGATTGTAGG
Source organism: Nitrospiraceae bacterium UBA2194 (assembly GCA_002328665.1). Classification (GTDB taxonomy): domain Bacteria; phylum Nitrospirota; class Thermodesulfovibrionia; order Thermodesulfovibrionales; family SM23-35; genus UBA2194. Next base: position 11,665 of record DCVG01000101.1, on the reverse strand, counting down.
GCGACATCCTCCTGAGCAGGAACCGGAGGTCGCTGATGAAGCCCATGTCGAACATGCGGTCTGCCTCGTCGATTACGAGGAACTGGGTCTTCCTGAGGCTGTAAACCTTCTGCTTGAGATAGTCGATAAGCCGGCCCGGCGTTCCTATAAGCACATCAACGCCCTTCGATATCTCCTCCCTCTGCTTCAGATAATCGATACCTCCGAAAACCGGTAGTATCCTGAAACCTGCGGGACCGCCGAGCAGTTTCGCCTCGGCATCTATCTGGACCACAAGCTCCCTTGTTGGCGCAATGATAAGCGCACGGGGTGACAGACCTTTTCCGGGTGAACGCGAAGCAAGCATGCGCGAGAATACCGTGATCAGAAAGGCTGCGGTCTTGCCTGTGCCTGTTTGGGCCTGGGCCGCGATGTCCTTGCCGCCCAGCGCCTCGGGCAAGACCAGAGCCTGAACAGGCGTACACCGGGTAAATCCCGCAGCCCTGATGCCCTCAAGTACTTTCCGGGGGATAGGCAGTTCTTCAAATCTCACTATATGTACTATACATTATATTGAAGTCGATTCACAAAAATCAGCAGGTCAGCAGGCGGTATCCGGAATTCAACGGTCCTGAATTTTTGGGTTATTTGACACTGGACTGCTTGTTTTTTATATTGATTAATGAATAAAATGAGTCCAATCGTATGAAGCACAGGGAGTTGCAGGTTTCTGTAACGGACATCCTCAGGTTGGGGATCAAAAAATCGTTTTCTTTATGAAAAAAGTGATAGTGCTCGGATGTCGTGATACAGGGCTTGGAGTTATTCGAGACCTTGCGGCAAAAAATATAAAAATTCTGGCAATCCCCACTGAAGTTTACGACTTCGCTCATTTTTCGAGGTTTGTTGCAGGGAGAACTGAAAGGATGTCGCCTTCCAAAGAAGGCGCAAAACTTCTCGACTTCCTTCTCACTATAAGGAAAGACTGGGATGGAGCATTGCTCCTTCCAACCAATGATTTTTCGGTTGTCTTTATTGCCAGGAACAGGGAAGCGCTGTTGTCGCGTTTTTTGCTCGCCACCCAGAGATGGGAAACGGTCAGTGGAATTCTCAACAAAGCACGGCTGTATCAACAGGCTCAGAAAATAGGGATCCCCACCCCAAAAGTCCATTTCCCGGATACTCTTGAAGCCATGATAAAAAAGAAATGCGATTATACTTATCCGTGTATCTTAAAGCCTTATGAGACCCACAAATTTTTTCCTTTATTCAACAGGAAGTCGCTGGTCATAAGAAATTTCGAAGAATTGGCCGGGAAATTTGAAATGGTTCAAAAAAATAATCTCAGCGTGATGGTTTCAGAGATAATCCCTGGGGCGGACGACTGTATTTATAATTACATATCATACATAGACCGCAACGGTGATCTGGCAGCAGAGTTGTGCATGCAAAAGTTGCGGCAGCATCCTCCCGGATTCGGTATGGCGAGAGTGTCAAAAACAATACCGATCATCGGTGAAATCAGAAATCAGTCGCTGGCACTTCTGAAAAGTTTTTCTTATCATGGATTCTCATCAGCCGAATTCAAATTCGATAAAAGGGACAACTTGTACAAGTTGATGGAGATCAATGTGAGACCGGAGTTACAGGATAGGCTTTTTGGAGCTGCGGGAATCAATTTCCCATATATGACTTACCTGGATCATAGTGAAGGCATCAAATATGTTCCACAGGCCTATAAGACCGATATTTACTGGATCGATCTTATAAGAGATTTGCACGCTTTATTCAGATGGAGAAAAATGGAACACTGGTCTTGCAGCGACTATCTCACTCCATATTTGAAAAAGAAGGTTTTTTGCACGCCCCTTTTTGACGACCCGGTTCCTTTTGTTGTGAAGTGCCTCATTTTAATTAGACAGACGTTGAAAGGCATATGACCGTTATTTTGCCATCCTTTTCAGGATCTGTCCAAGCTTTCTCATCTGCTCTCCGTAACCGGCCCAATCCCCCTGCCGCTGGAGTTCAAGCGCCCTGTCGAATGTCTTTGCGGCTTCCCGCGAAAGATCGGCGAGAGAGGTCCTGACATCTTCAACGGTCTTTTCTCCGACCGATGCAGTAACTTTTCCTCCAAATAACTGTTTGAGGCCGAGTTCGAGGTTTTCCTCCATGACAACGGTATTTTCATAGGCGAGGATGACCCTCCTCAATTCCGGCAAACCTCCCTTGTCCTGGGCGGCGAGATAGAGCGGCTGAACGTATAAAAGGGAATTCTCTATCGGGATTACGAGAAGGCTGCCACGTATGACATCCGACCCGCGCTGACCCCAAAGCGTCAACTGCTGCGATATATAAGAATCCTGGTCGATACGCGCATTGACCTGCTTCGGTCCGAACACAAGCCTGTCCCTGGGAAATGTGTAGGCTATCAATTTGCCATAATAGGCCTCGTCACACCGTGCCGCAATCCATGCAGCCAGATTATCCCTCTTTGAAGGAGTATACGGCAGGAGCAGAATGTACTCCTCTTTCTTCTCACCGGGGAGTTTCATTATGGTGTAATAAGGCTCGATGTACCTCTCTCCGTAGACAGGTATCTCCCACAGGTCCTCTTTATTGTAAAAGACCTTCGGGTCGGTCATGTGATATGTCGAAAACATCGACGCCTGCACCTGAAGGAACCCTTTCGGATATCTTACGTGCTTCCTCAGGTCCTCGCGCATCCCGGAGATAGGTTTGAAGAGACCGGGGAAAGCAGCGCTGTAAACCTTTATCATCACATCATCCGGGTCGCTTATATAAAAATTGACGGAGCCGTTGTAGGCATCCACCACCGTTTTTACGGAATTCCTCATATAGTTTACAGTTCTGTTTACGGGTTTTGAATAAGGCACCCTGTCCGATACGGTGTATGCGTCGACGATCCAGAACAACCTGCCGTCTTCCGAAACGACCATATAAGGGTCGGGGTCATACGACAGAAAAGGGGCGACCCTGCGCGCCCGTTCCAGGATGTTGCGGTAGTACAAAATTTTGCTTTCCACCGTAATGTCGGAAGAAAGGATAGGCTTTGCCGTCTGAAACTTAAGGCTGAAAAAGGCTTTTCTGAGGAACGACGATAATCCCACACCGCCTTCTCCGCTATATGATGTTGAAACATTCCCCTCGGAGGTCGGGTAGTTGAACTCCGGTACTTTGGTTTTAACTATCACGTAATCATTCGACAACTCACCGAAATATATCTCAGGTACGGTCACTTTCAGGTCCGCAGAGGTGGAAACAGGGGGAATGTCCTTGAGGATGAATTCAGGCAGACCCTCCCGCGATATCCTGCTGACAGGACCGACCGCGATGCCGAATCCGTGTGTAAAGACTATCCTCTCGTTGATCCAGGATTTGCTCGGCAGATCGGCGTAGGAAAGTTCCCGGGGCGACAGCATGACCTGCATATATTTCCCGTCGATCACATACCGGTCGTTGTCAACATCGAAGAACTTGTAGTATGTCCTTATCTGCTGCAACTGGCTGTACGTCCTGAGGAGAGGAGCGTCATCCCAAAGCCTGATATTCCTTATGGTTGCATCGTTGTTCTCGATATCTTTCGCGGTCAGGTCATACGAAACGTTGAACGGATGCAGTTCGATACTGTCAAGATCGTAGCCGAACCTGGTAAATTTTATGTTATGCTCGATATATTCTTTTTCAAGGACAATCTCATTCGGCGTGACCTTCAGGTTCTGAAGCAGGGCCGGATAGGCGATGATGCCGACGATATACACCATCGCTGTTGCCAGCAACGGATAAACAGCCGTCTTCCATGAGTTCCTGAAAATTCCCGCAGCAAAAAAGACGGCGCTCAATAACGTCAGGACGGTAAGTGCCTGCAATGCGATCAGCCTTGCGTGAATGTCCGTGTAGCCGGCTCCGTATATAACCCCGTGCGGAGAAAGCAGTAGATTGAAGCGGTCGAAGTAAAACCCGACGGCTATGGTAAGCAAGTATAGAACCGCGAGGATGCCGAGATGTTTTTTGACTCTTCCGTCGATAAATAATTTGGCTTCTCTGGAAGAAATGCCACCCCTGAAAAAATAGCTGGCGGACACGATTACAATCGCAGCAAAGATTATAAATGCCGCAATTCCCTTTACAGCCTCAAACAGGGGGAGTTGATACAGGTAGAATCCTATATCCTTGTTAAAGACGGGGTCGCTCAGATTTACGCTCATGCGGTTCTGAAAGACCAATACCTCTTTCCAGAGGTAACTTCCAAGAACGCCGCAGAGCAATCCGGCGAGCAGTCCCGATACCACTGTGACGGGCTTCAGCAGCCTGCTCACCTTTTCAATATTCAGGGAGATCCGTGTCTGATCTATATACAGGTCTTCCATGACAGGGAAAACCACCCTGTTTGCGATCACAACATTTGCAAGTATAAAAGCGAGACCGATTAAACCGAATATCAGGCCGAGAATGACTTGTGTAGAGAGTATTTTCGTAAATATTGCTGCATAATCGAGTTCTTTAAAAAAAAGCCAGTCCGTAAAGAGATTGACCATTGTCAGGCTTCCCATTATGATAAAAAAAACAAGAGAAGCGAAAACATAGATGAGAACCCTGTTTTTGTGCATTATTCATCCTCCTTTAGTTGTGGATGGGAGCAGAGCATTACCACACGCGAAGAGCCGATTGGAAATCCGCACAACAGAATAATCTATATCGATATCTTACCAAAAATCCCGTGATTCAGGATCTTTTACCGGAATTCGTCATGGCGTATCTGTCAACCCGAACCGACACGGACTACTCAACTTCTTATACTAATTTCTTTACAGCCTTTGCTTTCCTGGCAACCGTTTTCTCTACGGCTTTAACTTTCTTCGCAACGGTCTTCTCAACAGCTTTCGCTTTTTTTGCAACTGTTTTCCTGGCGCTCTTAACCTGCTTTGCAACTTCCTTCTTAACTTTCTTTACCTGCTTGGCGATCGTCTTCTTGTTCATCTTTCCCTCACTTTATAAAGTTTTTGCATCTCCATGATGCAATTGAAACCGCTTATAAGTTATGTCATCCTACCAGACATCTTCACCGTTGTCAATCAATTCTCCGCCGCCATAAAAAATCCGCTGTGAGATACTAAATAGTGTCTGTGTACAAATTGCCTTGGTTGTAACCCTGAGCCATGTGCTGAACTCCTTCAGTAGTGTTCCAGGCATTCACCTATTACGGATATTTACGGCCTTCTTCGCTGATTTTCTCGAACACCCTTCGCAGCACTGCGAGCAGTTCGTCGGACAATCTCTGCATGTCATCTATTCTTTCGATGGCTTTGAGAATAAGATTGCTTAAATCATCCTCTGTAACAGACGCATCCAGAACTTCCAATGTGCCCTTTACAGTAATAAGGTGTTCGCTGATTTTGTCTGATATTTCTTTCAGCCTGATATCAATCTCCGACATTTGAGCACCTCTTAATTCCGGTTTAGCGAATCTTCAAGCCTTTTCAATATATTATATTCGATATTTGTTCCGGTGTATAACCGAACGGATGCAAAATCTCCATCTGCTTGAAAGTGCCCAGGCTCCTCTGATAGAGTGTAAGGACATTGATAGTCCTCATCCATCCCCCTGTTGCAAAGCCCTGTGAAGCGCCTGCGGGCATCGCAAGACTCGCAGGTATGCTCGACTGCCAGGGCGTTGAATACCATCTCCTGGATGCAAATATAGAAGGGCTCCTCCACCTCCTCCGTATGCCTGTTCCAACGGAAAAAGCGGATGATGCATGGACGAAAAGGGCCTTCCGCAATCGTCTGCACAATCTTGCTTTGATAAAAGATCCGGCCATCTACCGGAACTTCGACCATTACAAGAAAACGGTCAAGGATTTAGGCAGAGCGCTGGCAGAAGTGTCTCCGCACAACGTAGTTGTCGGGTTGGTAAATTACGGGCACAAGAAGCTTTCTCCCTTGAGGAGCGCCGATCTTCTTGCGGCTGCGGAAAAACCTGAATCAAACCCGTTTTATACTTATTTCCGTTCGCGACTCCATGATCTTTTCCGTAAGAAGGAACCTTCTGCGGTGGGTATATCCCTGAACTATCTGAACCAGGCGCTATGCGCCTTTTCAATAGTAGGTTTCATAAGGCGCGAATTTCCCGGACTGAAAGTGATTCTCGGGGGAGGGCTTGTCACCTCATGGCTAAAGAACCCGGGGTGGAAAAACCCTTTCTCCGGTATGGTGCATGATCTCGTAGAAGGGCCGGGCGAATACCGGCTTCTTCAACTCCTTGGTATGGATGCCGCAAGAAGAGAAACGTGGAGCCCCGATTACGACGCTCTGCCGGGGGGCAGTTACCTTTCACCGGGTTTTATTTTGCCATACAGCGCTTCCACAGGGTGTTACTGGAATAAATGCGAGTTTTGCCCTGAAAAAGCCGAGGGCAGCCTCTATGTTCCCATTCCCGCGAACCGTGTTATACCGGATTTAAAGGCACTTGTGGACAAGACCAAACCCGCACTTATCCATCTCCTCGACAACGCAATAAGTCCCGCTCTGCTCGATGCTCTTTCCACAGACAACATCGGCATCCCCTGGTACGGCTTCGCCCGCATAGACCGCAATCTCTCTGATCCCGATTTCTGCGTCGCACTAAGGCAGTCGGGATGTGTCATGCTCAAGCTCGGCATAGAATCCGGGGATCAGGGTGTGCTGGATGCAATGCAGAAGGGCATCAGCGTTGAGACTGCATCCGCTGTTTTAAAGAACCTGAAAAAGGCGGGGATAGCCGCTTATGTTTATCTTATCTTCGGCACTCCCGCAGAAACAAAAGCCGGCGCAAGGAAAACCCTCGAGTTTACTCTAAAGCACATCGACTGCATCGACTTCCTTAACCTTGCGATATTCAATATGCCTGTCTGCGGGGAAAACACTCCGGGGATCGAGACGCGGACTTTTTATGAGGGAGACCTTTCTCTTTACATTGATTTTATCCACCCGCACGGCTGGGACAGAAAGAGCGTGAGAATGTTCCTCGAAAATGAATTCAGGAAGAACCCTGCGGTTTCTGCCATCCTGAAGAACGAAGCCCCGCTCTTCACCTCAAACCACGCGCCGTTTTTTGTGATGGAGCGGTCAGGTCGAGCCGGGTCATGACACTCATGAAATAATCTTGACCACTCTCCCAGAAATCCGCCGGTCTGAACGGCACAGAGCAATATCCTTCATGATTACCCATGAATACGGCTTTCCCCTTTGCCTGCAGCCGGATAAGGCGTTGATCCCTGGCCAATATTTCCCTGACATATGCAAAATTGAGCATATCTCCGCCTCTGCGATCACTTATCATCGAACTGTGTTATCCGAAGAACAGCGCCGGTTCCACTTACGTTCCTGCTGAATTCTTCGATAAAACGTTTTAAAGCAAGTTGTTCTTCTTCCTGATACATTAAAAACATCCCTATCATTTTGTTCTGCTTGCAAAAACACGGCTGTGCATTGACCCCCAAACGTTCTGCAAGAGGATAAAGTTCTTTCAGTGCTTCGGTAACATTCCTGTATCGTTCAGAAGGGTCCTTTCTTATTGTTCTCTTGAGGAAGGCATGCAACTCGTCAGGCAAATCCTTCATGGTTATCCGGCTGTCGGGGATCTCTTCATGAAGATGCCAGTCTACAATTGTTTTCATGTGACATCCGGGAAACGGCCTCTTGCCGGTAATCATCTCATATAAGGTAATGCCGAGCGAATAAATATCGGCACGTTCATCAACAGGCTCACCTTTAAGTTGTTCGGGAGAGATATAATAGATTGTTCCCGGAAAAAGGAAATTGCTGTCAACACCTCCCCGCTGGATGGCTAATCCGAAATCGATAATCTTCACCTGCCCGTCGGGCTGTATGAAAATATTCCTTGGATTTATATCCTGATGGATAATGCCATGATTGTGAGCGTATTCGAGGCCGTAGCATACCCGCATGGTAATGTCCACGACCTGCGAGATGGAGAGCTTCTGTTTGTCGCTCAACATGTTCTTTAGCAGTGTCCCGTTGAGATATTCCATGATGATGAAAACCGTATGGTATAATTCCTCGATATCGTACACTTTCACAATATTCGGGTGGTTTAACTGTGCTATTGTCTTCGCTTCATTGCGGAATATCTCGAGAAAATCCGGGTCCATAGCCATCTCATGCTTCAGCATCTTAATAGCAACCGGCATACTGAGCATGCTGTGAATACCTTTATAGATAATACTGGAGCCCCCCTGGCCGATCTTTTCAGTGACGGTGTATTTGCCTATTGTTCTCTCCCCGGTCACCTTCGAATACCCTAACCGGCGGGTGAGAACAGCGGAAAGAAAATTCCTGATATCCGGATTTTCCGCTGACAGTGCTTCATACTCTTCCCTGCTCATACTTAATACGTCCATGTCGGCTTCCGCATCAACATGGGCCTTCTGCGGCTCATCGTTCAGCAGTAAGGATTCACCTGCTGCTTCTCCGGGACCGAGCTGCCCCACATTATAGAGCAAGTTGTTTTTCTCAACATTGAGGACGCACGTACCCTGAAGGATAAGATAAAAGAAGCTCCCTTTTTCTCCCTGGCGAATAATTCGCTCACCCTGTTTTATGCGCCTGAACTTCATATGTTGTAAAAAATCTAGCCCAGCCTCCCGGGGCATAGATTCGAGAAGTTCTGAACAGAAATGAAATTGCAGAAGCGATGACGGTTCCCTGACAGCCGGGCTTTCTTCCGGTGTTTGAAAAGCAATTGTCCCTGAATCTGCATGCCCTTCAGCCAATTGAATTTCAAGCAAATAACAGAACGATTGGGTATGGGAGGGGGCTACCTGTTTTATGTCTCCGTCTGTGGACATTTGCGTATCCTTAATTGTTTTGTCGGGCTATTTATCGGCTGATAAATACTTTGCCTTCAATCAGGCTATAGCAAATCAAATCGTAAAAACTTCTGTATATTTTTGAAATGTGCATCCAGAGAAAAAATACTGCACCGGTATTCATTTGCCAAAATTGAAATATAACAATCAATGATATGCACCGTGATTCCTTTCTTTTTCATCGAAAAAGAGAGTCTTCCCGCCTTCAGCCACGTATCGGCATTCTGATCGATAACAGTAAAGGCATTTACAAACTCCTCTATAATTGCTATTTCTCTGTCCGTCTTGGCTCCTTGTATGAGTTCCGCGATAACGACTTTCGGCACGTGCACATCGGAATGCGTTAATACATCATCCACCCTGTCCGTTATCTGCGGATGCGAATTCTTAAAATACGCAATCCAGACAGACGTATCCACCAGAACTCTGTTATCGCTCACGGTGCCGTATCTCATCAGCGGTCATATCAAAATCGAGTTTGCCCTTCATTGATTTTATCTTTTCTATCTTCTTCTTCCTCAGATAGTCATCGATAGCGATTTTCACGGCCGAAGTTTTAGACCGGCTCTTCGTCTCCTTCATAAGCAAGTCCAGCCTGTCTTTCTCGATTGTTACTGTTGCACGCATAGTTACCTCTTTTCTGTGTTTATTATATGCACAATTATACCAAATATTAGTGTGTTTTTGTTAAATGATTTTTTGTAAAGATTCTTTATAAGAAAAAACTCCTTCCCCTCCTTCAAATATTTCAACGTTATCTTTCTTCGTTGGGATTCGTGACGCCCTTCAGTTAAAATATACACGTGATACAGGTCAGCAATCTTTCGAAGGCCTACGGCACGCAGGTTGTATTCGACGACGTGGGGTTTACGGTCAACGCCGGGGAGCGAATCGGGCTTGTGGGCAGGAACGGCTCTGGAAAGACAACCCTCCTCAGGATGATAACCGACGAAGAAAAGCCTGACGCCGGCGCTATCAGCATCCCGAAAAATTACACGGTCGGCTATCTTTCACAGCACCTTCATTTCAGTGAAGATTCTGCCCTTAAAGAAGCCTGTCTCAGCCTTAAACCCTCTGATGACGGAGGGAATAAATCATATAAAGCTGAGACGATCCTCATGGGCCTCGGGTTTTCGACGGAGGATTTCTCACGTCATCCGCTTGACCTGTCCGGAGGGTACCAGGTCCGCCTGAACCTCGCCAGGCTGCTCGTCTCCGAACCGGACATGCTCCTCCTCGATGAGCCGACCAACTATCTCGATATCGTCTCGATAAGATGGCTCAGCAGGTTTCTGAAGGCATGGAAGGGCGAGATGATCCTTATCACCCATGACAGGGAATTCATGGACGGGATAACGACCCATACCATGGGAATCCACCGGAACAAGATACGGAAAATAGCAGGACCTACCCATAAGCTCTATCAACAGTTACTCACAGAAGAGGAAGTCTATGAGCAGACGAGGATCAACGAAGAGAGAAAACGCGCCGAGGTGGAACAGTTCATAAACAGGTTCAGGGCACAGGCGACCCGGGCACGGCTGGTACAATCGAAGATAAAGTCCCTCCGGAGGCATGAGAGACTCGAGAAGATGTCTTCGATAAAGGACCTGGAATTCGAATTTGTCGCTGCGCCGTTTACGGGGAAATGTCTCATCGAGGCAAAAGACATCTCTTTTTCCTTTGCTCCGCAAGGCCCTCACCTCATAGACAGACTGGATCTGACCATCGGGAAAAAGGACCGCATTGCGGTCATCGGGAAAAACGGGAAAGGCAAAACAACACTCCTGAATCTTCTTGCAGGTGAGCTGCAGCCGCTCACCGGAGAGGTGCGCCGTCATTCACAGTTGAGGCCGGCCTATTTCGGCCAGACGAATATCCGGCGGCTCTCCCCTGAAAAGACAGTGGAAGAAGAGATACTTGACATTCAGCCCGATTACAACAGAGGCGCTGCGCGCAAAATCTGCGGCATCATGATGTTCGAAGGCGACGGCGCCCTCAAGAAGGTGAGCGTGCTTTCAGGCGGAGAGAAGAGCCGTGTTCTTTTGGGCAAACTGATCGTCAGCCCGGCCAATCTGTTATTGCTGGACGAGCCCACCAACCACCTCGATATGGAATCTGTCGACTCGCTCCTGGCAGCGATTGACGTATTCGAAGGCGCTGTTGTCATCGTTACTCACAGCGAGATGATCCTTAGTGCAATAGCCCAGCGGCTTATTGTCTTCGATGAAGGCAAAGTGAGGGTTTTTGAAGGCACCTATCAGGACTTCCTCGACAGGGGCGGCTGGAAAGATGAGGCTGCGCCGGTCAGCAGCAGGCAGCATTCCGTACAGAAGGGCAACGGCACGAGCAGGAAAGATTTGAAAAGGATGAAGGCTGAACTGATCAACAGCCGCTCAAGGACCCTGTCACCCCTTCAGGCGAGGATCTCCGAAGTAGAAGAAGAGATTACACTGCTGGAACAAGGTCTCGGGCAGGACACGCAGGCGCTTATTGATGCCTCTGTAAAAGGCGACGGTGAATCGATCAGGCTGCTGACCAGGGCAATCCATGAGTCGAGAAAAAAAATCGACAGCCTCTTCGATGAGCTTGAAACCCTGACCGATACGCTCGCTGCGAAATCAAGGGAGTTCGAGGAAAGCCTTGAGGTGCTGAAGGGAGCAGAGGGATAGAGTACTGTGATGTCATCCCCTGCCCAATGGCCCCGCGCTAAATCGGGTTCTGAAGAGAGGCAAGCTTAAGCTCAAGATAGCTACTTTTTGGATAATAACTTCACCTACAACTATGTTTTTTTCAGA
>DCVG01000076.1:2867-3607 GCA_002328665.1 Nitrospiraceae bacterium UBA2194 | reverse complement strand
CGCTTCTGGAGTCGGAGTTGTTCGGGTTTGAAAAGGGAGCCTTTACCGGAGCAAATTATACAAAAAAGGGCCTCCTCGAGTTTGCAGACGGCGGCACGGTATTTTTTGACGAGATAGGGGATGTATCCCCTTTGTTCCAGGTAAAAATCCTCAGGGTATTGCAGGAAGGCGAAGTGATGAGAATAGGTGGTGCGCAGCACATGAACGTCAATCTGAGGATTATCTCCGCCACCAACAGAGATCTCGCAATCGCCTGCAGGAAAGGCTCGTTCCGTGACGACCTCTTCTACAGGCTGAACGTCATCAACATCCATCTTCCGCCTTTGAGGGACAGGATTGAGGATATACCGATCCTGATCTCTCATTTTATCGAAAAACACTCCCGCAAAAGGAAGGACCTTTTTATCAGGGATATTAGTGAAGAAGCGATGAATATCCTGATGAACTATTTGTATCCCGGTAATATAAGGGAACTCGAGAACATAATTGAGCGTGCGATATCTTTTGCAAACAGTCCGAAGATTCTGCCTGCCGACCTGCCGCCGCACTTGCTGCAATTCCCTTCACAGAAAATCGGCCCTTCACAAAAGTTGAAGGAGACACTGAAAAACGTTGAAAAGGAGCTGATTTGGGCAACCTTGCAGAAATCGGGCGGGAATATATCAAAGGCTGCGGAGGCGCTCGGTATTCACCGGCAGCATCTCCAGAGAAAATTGAAGAGAATAAAAATAGAAACATAA
>DCVG01000076.1:0-2799 GCA_002328665.1 Nitrospiraceae bacterium UBA2194 | reverse complement strand
AAACTGTATGTGCAGATTTATACCATTATCAGGGAAAAGATGGAAAATGGTGAATGGCCCGCAGGCACACAGATACCGACGGAAGACGATCTCTGCAAAACATATGATGTCAGTAAGGTAACCGTGAGAGAAGCTATCCAGGAACTGGTCAGGGAAGGATATCTGAGGAGACAGCAAGGCAAAGGCACTTTTGTTCTTTACTCTGTTCCGCACCTGGGGTTGAGTATGAGAACGAGATTAACGGATGTTGTTCAATACGGAGAGGGGGTGACAGTCAGAAAGGAAGCATTAGAGAAAAAGGTGATAAAGCCTTCAGAGGAGATTAAAGCGATATTGTCGACAGAGGAAGATATACATTATGTCCTATCGGGGAAATATGCAGACGGTAAGCCATATGCCATTGAAGAGCTGTTTTTCCCTATATTTACACTTCTCACAGTAAACGATGAAGATATCCGCAATAAGTCGTTTCCCGACCTGATAGAGGAGAAAGGGGGAAAGAAGATATCCAGGGTCGTCCAGACTTTTGAGGTAGACGTGTTGAAACAGGCCTATGCGCTTCGCCTTGCGATGACGGAGGGTTCTCCTGCTCTTATTGTCGGCAGAATTTTTTTCAGCTCGGATGGAAGCCCGGTCGCATATTCAAAGTGTATCCTGGGTAAAAATGTGAGGGTCCGGATTGATTTCGACAAGATCAAGTGAAGAAATCCAATAACAAGAAGGAGGGTTTGAGATGAGTTTTCCGAGAAGAATGTACGAGTTTCTCAAGATGGCGTCTGTTGCTCATGCCAAATGGGATTATGAAGTTTCGATGAATATCATTAAGAGTAGAAAGAAGCTCCTAATCCTTTTTATTCTCCTGATGCCGATTCTGGCTGTGACGTTTCTGCAGGCAGCAGACATGATCGGAGGCAAAACTGCATACGCCCCTGCACACTATTCAAACCTGATATTTGCGGTTTCGATAGCAGTGGGTCTGGCAGCAGGTCTTATCACAGGTTGTATCGGCGCCGGAGGGGGGTTTATCATCACACCCGCGCTGATGGCGGCCGGTGTCAAAGGCATCCTCGCCGTGGGAACCGACGTTTTCCATATCTTTGCGAAAGCGATCATGGGAACCACTGTCCACAGGAAACTGGGTAACGTATCCGTGAAGCTGGCAATCGCATTTCTTGTTGGTTCCAGCGGCGGAACCTTTATCGGTGGCGCCATCAACAAGGGACTTTACAATAAAGATCCCCTATTAAGCGAGGCCTTTATCAGTACGGTGTATGCGGTATTGCTCGGGTTCCTCGGATTCTATGCGATGGCCGACTTTATCAAGTCGACGAGGAAACAGGCAGCCGGAGGCGGGGGCGGACACGACGCGCATGGAGGGCCTTCAGGCATGACTTCCCTGTCAATAAGCATTCAGAAGATCAATATCCCTCCCATGATAACCTTTGACGAGGACTTCGGCGGAAGAAGGATATCCTGGCTCTTTGTCGCAATTGGCGGAGTGGTCGTAGGTGCTTTGGCCGCAATCATGGGAGTAGGCGGCGGTTTTGTTACATTCCCGATGTTCGTTTACATTTTCGGCGTTTCAACTGCCACGACAGTCGGTACGGACATATTGCAGATCATCTTCACCGCAGGTCTCGCATCCATAGTGCAGTATGCCATTTACGGATACGTCTTCTACACACTCGCAATGGGCATGCTCATCGGCTCTCTGATCGGCATCCAGGTCGGTGCGCTCACGACAAAAGTCGTCAAGGGGATACATATCAGGGGATTCTATGCAATGTCCATCATAGCGGGCTTTGTCAACAGGGCCTCGACCCTGCCGAAGAAGCTGACAGAGCTTGAGTATATCAATGTGCCAAAACCGATGTATACAGTCATCGAGACTGTTGGTAACTACGTCTTCTGGATCGTTGTCGGGTTCTTCGGATTCTGGGTTATCAGCAAGTTTTTTGCAAACATCGGAAAGTTAAGAGAGGAGGGATAGAAATGGCAGGAGCACACAAAAAACATTTGGGATTCGGAATAGTCCTTGCGATATCGTTCTGGGTGGTGTTGTTTCTGATGTTCTCACCCATTTTCCCCAAGACTGTGGATGGACTGCCTCAAAACGGGTTGCAGTGGGCTGATGAGATGTTCAACCAACTCGCCAAGGGCTCCTCATATTTCATTCCCAAGGTGGCAAAGAGTAATGAGAAGTTCATGGGCAGGATGTTTTCGATTGTCATAAAGCTGGATAAGCCTGAAGACAAGCCGGGAGATGCAGAGGAAAGGGCTGAGCGGGCATCCAAACTGTTTACAGTTAATCCAGGTGCAAAGGTTGAAGTCAGCGGTGCGGAATTGAAGATCGAAGGAGACCTTGGGCTGGTACTTAAGGCAGCGCTGGACGATGCAGATGCGATGTTCAAGAACGAAGGGGACAAGATAAAGGCCAAATATGCAGCTGCAATGGCAACTGAGGATGAGAAACAGATGTTCAGGCAATGGAATAATGTCCTGCCCAAGCTGGACAAGGCATTCAAGAAGGAGAAGATGATTGAGGAAGCTCAGATTGTCACCGAAGTCACCAAAAAGGCAATCGAAGCTTCATACAACTTCTACAAGGTTGAAGCGGTAAAGGTGAAAGACAAGGCCGGCCTCATGACGTTCCTGCTTGTCTTCTACGTAGCCTATACAATGTGGTGGGGTTTTGCGATATTCTTCATCTTTGAGGCAATGGGACTGAGAATGTCAAAGGCCAAAGTAAAGAAGGAAGTCTAAGGAGGGAAAAATGAAAATACTGGTTCCTGTAGACGG
>DCVG01000011.1 GCA_002328665.1 Nitrospiraceae bacterium UBA2194 | reverse complement strand
TAAGAATTAATAAGGAGTGAAAGAAAGACTATGGGAAGACCAGAAGACATTAGACAGGCTATCATAGACTATGCCTCAAAAGGCGCAAAGACCAAATTCTATTTTAAAGACATGATGATCGGTGTGAAGAAGGTTATTCCTGACGCCGGCGCCTCTGAGATTAAGAATATAGCCTCCGAAATGGTAAGAGAAGAGGTATTGGAATTATTGTCAACCGGCAGCTCTACCATGTACGGACTCAAGGGAAGAGGCATATCTGTTGAAAAATCAGGTGATGAGGGCGGCGCATAAACTGCCTTTTTTCCTGAAAAGCTGATCACAGAAACTAAGTGAATGAAGGGTGGCCGGCAGAGCCGGCCACCCTTACAATCGTTTATTATCTCGCAGGACAAACTTATTTATTCAATAACCGGAAGGTCAGTTTTCGGATTGGTGTTCAGGGTTGATCAGAAATGCCAGCCGGCCTTTACCCTCGTACAATGTAAATGTTACAATAAACCCTTATGGAAGATCCAAAAGACATAGAAAATTTTATTAACGAGCAAAAGTTGCGGTTGATACAAAAACCGGATTGTGCTGCATCCCTTTATAACCTGGGGGTTGCACTAATGCAACAGGGGAAGTTCGATGAAGCCATTGATGCATTTGAAGAGTCAATCGTTCAGGGCGTGAGGATGTTTGAAGCCTTTGTCAATCTTGGTTATATCTACTTCAAGGACGGCGATCTTGAAAAGGTAGTAAAGGCGAATTTAAGAGCTGTCGAATTAGAGCCGAGATACGCAAGGGGATATGCAAATCTCGGGTTTGCCTATCTTCAGATGGGAAAGACTGATGAGGCCATCGGGGCACTGGAAAAGGCATTGGAATTAAACCCGGAGATCGTGCAGGCCATGTGCAATCTCGCAAACGCCTTTCTGCAAAAAGGGGATATAGACAAGAGCATTGAAGTGAACAGGAAGATGCTGGAATTAGCGCCGGATTTTTCATTAGGATACAATAACCTCGCGAATGCCTATTATATGAAAGGTGAGTTTGATGAGGCTGTCAGGAACTGTGACAGGGCAGTAGAGCTTGGCTTTGAAGTGCACCCTGATTTCTTGAAACTTCTGGAACCCCACCGGAGCAGGCCAAAGAAAAAAGCAACGGCAGAGACTGCAAAGAAAAGCCGCGGGAAAGCTAAAAAATAGACATTACCGATGAACGAGAATCTTTTTTCAGAATATACAACTATCGCCCGAAAGGCTGACCTTCTTTTCAAGTCTATCCAGGAAAAATATCCTGCGAGCGTGAAATGCAGGGTCCGTTGCTGTGATTGCTGCCATGCCATTTTCGGTGTCTTCCCCATAGAGGCGGCTTATATCAATCATCATTTTAACCGCCTTGAGAGAAAAGCGAGGAGAGACGCCCTCCGCGGGGCTGAAAAGGCAGAAGCCGAGATGCTGAAGGCAAAGGACAAATTGAAGGTTTTTGAGGATGATCCGAAGATGAAGGTCTTTGGTTTAGGGAAACAGAGGGTAAGGTGTCCTCTGCTTCAGGATTCCGAGGAATGCGTTCTCTATGAAAACCGGCCTGTCATCTGCCGTGTTTACGGAGTGCCGTACACCCTGAAAAAGGAGAACAAAGAAGTGTCCTATGTTTGCGGTCTTTCAAATTTCGAGGAGAAGGCTTCTTACCCGGCCGTAAAACTCGATAATATCTACCAGACGCTTGTCAGACTCTCGACTGAGCTTTTAACCGGTGCGGGTTATTTGAACCCCGCTGCAAAGGCAGGTCTCATGTTGCCCCTTGCAAGGGTCATAAGGATGCCGTTTGAAGAGATCATGAAGGGAAATTTCGGAGAGTAGCGAATAATGCCTTCACATGCCTGTCCAGATTTGCGGTAATTACCGGATAATCTCCTGTCCCATTGTAAAGGCTGATTAAAGGTTCATAAGCTGTCTTTAAATCTTCGATGCCGAATGATTTGAGTATATCGAAAAACTCCATTTCAGAACTGAAATGATTTTTCAATTCTTCCCTTGATCTCAGTCCGTCAAGAAACCCTCTTACGGATGCCTCAAGACAGAAGTCCTCAGCCCATACGGTATCACCCACGCCGTCCAGCTTATCCAGACGCATCCTGACAGTGAGATTCAGAAAAAAATAGAACAGCGCAATGACAGGATTTATCCGCTTCTTTTCCTGAAATACCATATACGGGTCGTACTGCCTCGCTGTTGTGAGGCGCACGTCAATCCCGTTATCTCCTGTTTTTGCGATAAAGTCTCCTGCTGCATGGTGCCAGGGATATATCTGGGAAAAATTATTCACATCATAATAAAGGGTGAGTATCCTTGATGCCTGCCTGTAGATTTCGGAACTCTGTTCAGAAGAAAGATACTTATATCCCCTGCCGAACTCCCATAGCTGAATCGATTGTCCCCCGCTTTCCGTCCTGGAAAGATGAAACTCGTGATACCCTTCAAACCACTCTTCCAGAAGGAACGCCAGGCCGTCCTGTTCATCGAAAAAATAGACTTGAGGAAGATAAGACAGTCTGCATTTTTTATTGATGTTTCGTATTACTGAGAACTCTTTCTTCAACCAGGTCCTGCCTGCTTCCGAGACAGCGACGTTCAGCCCGAATTTTACATTACAGTTTTCGAGAATCAATTCAATGCTCGCCGGATGGTACAGGGCTCCATGTTTTTCCGCACGAATAATAATTTTACTGATTTCATCCAAATGAACTTCTCTCCCCAATGTTCGGCTTACTGCTTTTGTAATTACTTTGAATTTATTACGCTCAACCAGGTTCTTGACAGATTGGAAATAGACTCTATAGGGTGTTCCAAGCGGATCATATTCCAGCGGCAAGTCCAACTTATCCGGAGCTACCGGAACATCGCCGTAAGGGGAAGAAACAAGATATTGTATGGGCGGTGTACGCATTATGAGGATTTGCGGAGTTTTCCTATTGCCTCTTTCGAGAGCTCTGCGACTGTTGTTTCTTCCAACGCAGAATCCCTGAATATCAAAAGCTTCTCAGCGTCTGAAAGGAGATCTTTTAATTCCCGCGTCACCTCATCATATCCCAAATTACCCAATGCCCAGGCAGCATACCCCCGCAATACAGGGTCCTGCTCCTTAAGAAAAGAGCGAAGGGTTTTGAAAGCATACTTGACCAATTTCGGTTCAGACGCAGCAACCCTTCCTATCGCCCATGTTACTTCCTTCAGTAAATTTTTCTGCCGCAGAAAACCCAGTAAAACCGGGCTGAATTCTCCAAACAAATCAGGGGTTGCACTTATTATTGCACCGGTTGCTTCAAGCGCGCCCCACGCGGATGTGGCGGGTGACGCTGCACTCTGCAGTAAATTTGATAATAATTTACCGACAAGATCAGACCGTCTTTCACTGACTGTCCTGCTTACCCGTCCCAGCATATCGATGATTCGCCAGCGCAAAGTTTCTTCAGGGGTATAGAGCATTCGCTGCAATTCGTTCAATACCCTCGTATCCTCTCCTGCCAGGGAAATGAGTTCTTCACGTCTGTTTTCCAGCACATACCGGCGTACTATCTCCCTGGAAAATTTTTCCGACCGCAGTTTCGTTTTGGTAACAGGAAGCATGTTTTTTGATTTTTCTTTCACCTTCTCTCCGGTCACTTCCTTAAACTGATCAAACAATCTGACGAAAATGAGCGCCCCCCTTACATACCGGTCGTTGTAAACTTTCTCAGGGGTAATCGTATGGCTGATGATGTCGTAATTGCCGACAACGGAATCCGCATAATCATCTCCATAGGACAGAGAAAAAGCCAGGGAGTCATCATCATTGCAGGCGAACAACAACGCCTCGATAAAGGCAGATCCCATATTATGGCCTGTTGCGTCATATACATAGACGGTTCCACAATGCCCGCAGACACCGAGAGGGAATTCGACTATTTTCCTCGAATGTAATTCCTTCGGCTGCTCGATCTCGTGACAGCAAAAGGGACAGCGGGGTTCTTCAGGTGAAGCTTGCATCGTTTCTCCTTGGTAAGGTTTTTCTTTATTATAGCCTTATTTGCGGGTTTTCATGTAGCCTATCTTTTTTAAGCTATGTTAGTATTAAGAATCCGGTAGTTATGCATTCCGGTGTCTTTAGGAAGGAGGAGTTTATGCCTATATACGAATTCAAATGCCTTGAATGCGGACATGTCTTTGAGCTTTTAAAACTGAAAAAAGAAAATGAAGGACTGGAGATGAAATGTCCGAAATGCGGTTCTTCCGAAGTTGAAAAAATATTCAGTACGATGAATCTGGCCAAATCGGCCGGCGGCAAGGCCGGAAGTGTGGTAAAAAGCTGCGGCAGCGGTTCCTGCGCTTCATTCGAAATCCCGGGACCCAAAAGATGATCAGCTGTCCGAGGCTTACTATTGCAGGCCTTGGAGGCGATTCCGGGAAAACGGCTGTAAGTGTAGGACTATGCCGGCTCTGGCAGAAACAGGGATACAGGGTTATACCGTTCAAAAAGGGCCCCGACTATATCGACATGGGATGGTTGAGCAAGGGGGCAGATCATCCCTGTTACAATGTCGACCTCTTTCTGATGAACAGGGATCAGATTCTTTCTTCATTCAGTCTGAACACAAGAGATGCAGACATAGCGCTGATAGAGGGCAATCGGGGCCTTTACGACGGGATGGACCCGGGAGGAAGTGTGAGCACTGCCGAGATAGCAAAAATACTCCGGACGCCGGTCGTCATAGTTGTTGACTGTACAAAGGTTACCCGTACCGTGGCTGCGATGATTCTTGGTTGTCAGATGCTTGATCCCAAGGTGCCTGTAAAAGGCGTTGTCCTCAATAGATTGGCCGGCTTCCGCCATGAATCGGTTATCCGGGAAAGTATTGAAAAATATTGCAATCTGCCCGTCATCGGCGCCATCCCGAGACTGAAAAATATTGCCTTCCCCGGAAGACATCTCGGTCTTTTGCCTCACCAGGAACATCCCGGGCCTGAAGAGGCAATCGACAAGGCTGCGAAGGTAATCGCCAAATATTTAAATACAGAACAGTTAAGGCAGATTGCACTTCATGCTCCTTTATTGGAGAGTATACCCGAAGAATACCCTGAAAGCACGGAGACACGTGTGAGTATCGGCGTCATCCGTGATTCGGCCTTCCAGTTCTA
The DNA here is from genome assembly GCA_002328665.1 of Nitrospiraceae bacterium UBA2194. Lineage (GTDB taxonomy): Bacteria > Nitrospirota > Thermodesulfovibrionia > Thermodesulfovibrionales > SM23-35 > UBA2194. The sequence continues at coordinate 274 of DCVG01000011.1, read as the reverse complement.
TTATCCGGAAAATATCGATGCCCTGAAAAGGGCGGGCGCTGAAATAATAGAGTTCAGCGCCCTGGCCGACAACCTCCCGGACTCCCTGGATGCACTCTACATCGGCGGAGGCTTCCCGGAAACTCATGCACCTGCCCTGTCTGCCAACCATGGCTTAAGGCAATCAATCAAGGATGCGGCGGAACAAGGTCTGCCGATATATGCTGAATGCGGCGGGTTAATGTATCTCTGTGAAAAGTTAACCTGGGGTGGAAAGGCATATCCTATGGTGGGA
>DCVG01000042.1 GCA_002328665.1 Nitrospiraceae bacterium UBA2194 | reverse complement strand
ATATCCGCTTTTATAAAAAGCATGAGGGGCTCCGACCCTGATGCCGCCGTCTACTATCTTGCGAAAATGATCTACGCAGGTGAGGACCCGCGGTTCATTGCGCGGCGCATAGTCATATGCGCTTCGGAAGACGTGGGGAATGCCGACCCGACGGCATTGGTTGTCGCGGTTTCGGCTCTGAGGGCCGTCGAATTTGTGGGTATGCCGGAGGGGAGGATACCTCTCAGCCAGGCAGCCATTTATATTTCAAAAGCTCCGAAAAGCAACGCCTGTTACAAAGCCATTGATGCGGCAATGAAAGATGTCGCCACCGAAGAAACAATCGAGGTGCCCGATCATTTAAAGGACAGCCATTATCCGGGGGCAAAAAAACTGGGACACGGGACCGCATACAAATACCCGCATGACCACGGCGGATATGTGGAGCAGGAATATCTGAAAAAGAAGAAGAAATACTATAATCCATAGGCCCTGAGTTCAATTATCCAATGATATCACAAAACTCCCTCGAACTCCTCGAATTCCACAAACTTCTCGGACTGATATCCGGCTTTTCCTATAGCGATGCCGGGAAAAAGTCGATCCTGAATATACGTCCTCTCGAAAATATGGAAGACATCGGGAAGAGGACCGGTCAGATATCTGAAATAAGGGAAATGTCGAGGAAGGGAACCCCGCTTGAATTATCTCCCTTCACTGACATTACCCCGCTCATCGCCAAAGTCCGGCCTGAGGGAGCAGTCCTCGACCCCCGGGAACTGGCGGAATTTATGCCTGTCATGGAGATAGCATCCGCGGTTTCGCATCAGATGCGGGAAAAACAGGGCTCCCCGTTTTTAAAGGATATCACCGGTCATCTTACCGGCTTTCCCGAGATCCTGAAGACCCTGAGAAAGTCTGTCGGCAGCGAAGGAAATATCCTCGACAGCGCCTCTTTTTTGCTCTCTGATTTGAGAGCGCAGATACGGAACCTCGAAGGCAGGATTCGCAGGAGGCTCGAGGAGATGGTCAGGGATGAGAAACTCTCCGCATTGCTGCAGGATGACTTCGTTACAACGAGATCGGGCAGGTGGGTTCTTCCGGTCAGGATGGATTCGAAGGGCATGGTGCCCGGAGTTGTGCATGACATTTCCAAGTCGGGTGAGACAGCATTTATCGAGCCTCTCGGCATTATACATCTCGCCAATGAACTGGAGAACCTGAAAGCCGACCAGAAAGCTGAAGAATTAAGAATTCTGAGGAATATCTGTTCCGAAATAAGAAAAGTGATTGAAGGCATCGAAGCCGAATTTGAAACCATTGTTTACCTCGATCTCCTCCACGGTATCGCGCAGTTTTCCGATACCCTGCGGATGGAGTCCCCGCAGATAAACGATGCAAACATCATTAATCTCGTAAGTGCAAGACATCCGCTCCTTCAGCTTTCTCTGGAAAAAACGGGCGGCACGCGCCGGGTTGTTCCCCTCGATGTCCGCCTTGGCGGTGAAAACACGGTCATGGTCATAACAGGAGCCAATGCCGGAGGAAAAACTATTGCGATCAAGACGATAGGATTGCTCCTCCTTATGGCGTTGTCGGGCATTCCGGTGCCCGCCGACCCTTCATCCAGTTTTCCCCTTGTCGGAAACCTGCTCGCCGACATCGGAGATGAACAGTCTATAGAGAGCAACCTCTCCACGTTTTCGGCGCATATATCGAATATTTCAGACATCATTAAAAATACCGATTCAAAAACACTCATTCTTATAGACGAACTCGGCACGGGCACAGACCCCGACGAAGGGGCTGCGCTTGCTTGCGCCGTTTTAAAAGAGATCAGAAAAACCGGTGCGCTCGTCTTTGCAACAACGCATCTGGCCGACATAAAAGGGTTTGTGCACAGTACGGAGGGGATGATAAACGCCTCCATGGAATTCGATATAAAGACTTTCTCTCCGCTGTTCAGATTAAGGGTGGGAGAGCCCGGCCAGTCCCATGCCCTTGAGATTGCCAGACGATACGGTCTGCCCGACAGTCTGATCTCGGATGCAAAAGAATTGCTGGGAAGCGTAAAGATAGATTTTGACAATATGGTTGCGGATCTCAACGAAAAAAGACTCCTGTTCGAGGAATCGTTAAACGAACTCGGGAAGAAGCATGCGGATGCGGATGAGAAGGCCCGGCTGCTTGCGGAGAGAGAGTCTGAACAGGAAAAAAAAGGAAAGGAAATTCTCGCAAATGCCTACCAGGAGGCTTCCGGTATCATCGACAGCGTAAAGAAGCAGATGAATTCTCTCCTTGAGGAATTCAGAAAAAAAGAGAAGCTTGAACGCCGCAAGACCGTCAAGACGGTTGAAAATGTCCGGGAAATGGTAGCTGAAAAGCTCAGGGAGTTCAAAGTCGGATTTCATGGAATACCTTCGATAGATGATATAAAAAAGGGCGACATCGTATTTGTCGGATCTCTCGGCTATGACGTACCGGTCAAAGCAGTCAACCGGAAAAACAACCGGATAAAGGTGATGGCCAAAAATATGGAAATAGATGTCCCGCTTTCGGATTTGGGTTTCAGGAGCGGAAAACCCATGCCTGCTGTAAAAACCTCAGCCGGGCCTGATCAGGATGCCGGGCCGGTGTCCCCGGAGATTAACCTTATCGGTTTGCGGGTTGACGAAGCAGTCTCCAAACTGGAGCACTTCCTTAACCATGCTTCTCTGTCAGACCTGCGCGGGGTGGTCATAATCCACGGTATCGGCAAAGGACTCTTATCCAGGGCCGTGCATGAGCACTTGATGGAACATCCCCTTGTAAAGGACTTCAGAAGCGGTTCGATGGAAGAAGGAGGGAAAGCCGTAACAGTTGTGCTGTTAAAATAGATTCCGGCAACTATTGAATCACGACCTCGACATCGGGCAGTTTCTCTTTGATCGCATCCTCAATGCACCTGTTGTCGCAACGCATACACGGTCCTCCGCAATGTATCACAGCCCTTTTATCCCTGAAATCAACCAACTCCGCACAACTGTCATGCGCCGTTAAAATACACTGCAGACTCTCAAGAATTGCCTTTATCGTTTCTTCAGCATTATCTCCTGGATTTCCGGTCATGCACAGTCCTCTCTACAAAAATATTTCCGACGATCCTGCGGATGACGGTTGAATTGTTCTTTCCCGATGATTTGACTTAAACCGCATTTTTAGGTTATTTTTCACCTATGCATTTTGATGCCGGGGTCTCTGTCATTTTTATTCTGTTTACGCTTACTCTGCTGCTCAACCTGCCCTTCGGTTACGCAAGGGCGAGGTCAAAAAGATATTCACTCCGCTGGTTTCTTTATATACATGTGCCTATACCTATTATATTCATTATCAGGACTATTTCCCATATCGATATAAAATACATACCAGTCTTTGCGGTTGCCGCCATTGCCGGACAGTTACTCGGCGGAAAGCTGGAGCTTTAATCTTGCTTGCGAATATTCTCGTCAGCCCGGGCGTCATAGAACCGCGTGAGATAGAGACCCCGAAGCCGTCTTATGGCGAGGTACTCGTTAAAATAAAGGCTGCCCTCACCTGCGGCACCGACCTGAAGGCCTTCAGGAGAGGTCATCCTGTTATTCCGATGCCGGGGGTCTTCGGACATGAATTTTCCGGCATAATCGGGGAGACCGGCAAAGGCGTCAAAGGGTTCAAAGAAGGGGAAGAAGTAATGGCAGTGCACAGCGCTCCCTGCCTCAGATGCGGGTATTGCAGAAAAAAACTTTACAACCTCTGCGAGAACATAATGGATTCGAAAATCCTGGGTGCGTTCGCAGAGTATATCCTGCTGCCCTCTCATATTGTGAAACAGAATCTTTTCTATAAGCCGGAACATCTGTCGTTTGCCGAAGCCGCCTTTCTCGAGCCGCTTTCATGCGTAGTCCACGGGATGACGTCCCTCGATATCAATAAAGGTGATCATACGCTCGTCATAGGCGCCGGCCCCATAGGACTTCTACACCTGCTGCTTCTGAAACAAAAGGGAGCAAAGGTGGCGGTCATGGATAAACATAGTGAAAAACTACGGACGGCAGGAAAGCTCGGTGCGGATTCTACAGTCATATCAGAGAATTTCATCGGCTTCGATTATGTCTTTGAATGCACCGGCATGCCGGAAGTATGGAAAGCATCGGCCGATTATTTAAGGAGGGGGGGGACTGTAACCCTCTTCGGAGGCTGTAAACCAGGCACGACCGTCACCTACGACGCAGGAAGGCTTCACTACGACGAGATTACTCTCAGGGGGGTCTTCCACTACACTCCGTCCGACGTAAGAAAGGCATATGACCTTTTGAGAAAACGAAGCATTGATGTCACGCCTCTCATTTCCGGGAAATACTCCCTGAAGCAGACGCAAAAAGCATTTGAGAAGCTTGCGAAAGGCAAGGGGATAAAATATGCAATCATACCCTGACCGAGTTTATGACTGAATCCATTCTTGTCACTATCGATAAAAGCCATATAATTACCATCGGCGAGAGACTCTATACCGAAAGCATCGAATTTGTCAGAGAAATAGTCAACAATGCCTATGACGCGGATGCAACACTCGTCGAGATTCTTGTCACCGACGATACAATTGAAATCAGTGATAATGGAAGCGGTATGGACAGGGAGGGCCTCAGGCAATATTTCAATATCGGTTCTCAGCAAAAGCTCTATGACCCTAAATCCCCTGTCTACCACAGGGACAGAATCGGTCAGTTCGGCATCGGCAAGTTCGCAAGCCTCTCGGCATGCAAGCGATTTGAGGTTATTACCAGAAGAAATGATTTTGTAGCGCGTGTGACCTTTGACAAGGATCAGTGGGAAAAGACAACGGACATATGGGAATTACCCCTTGAGATACTCTCTCCTGATTTCAGAAGACAGAACGGCACGACAGTCATACTTTCCGGACTGGACAGAAGATTTGAGCCGAAAGACATCGAAGCGAAGATTATTGAAGGCACACCGATAAAAGCCCCTCATTTCAGGGTCAGGATCAACAACCACACCGTGACTCCCCGCAGTTTATCAGGCCATAAAATTCCGTTTCTTGAGGGGACGCCTTTTGGGCCTGTAACCGGAGAGATCGTCATTCTGTCCGAGACGGCCTCGGTTTCATCAGACCTCGGCATAGAGGTGAAAGTCAAACAGGTAACCGTAAAAAGAGAGTTGTTCGGCATGGAGACTTGGGGAAAGACAATGGCAAGGGTCAGGGGAGAGGTGAATGCCGATTTCCTTCCCATTACAAGCGACAGGACAGGGTTTATAAAAGATTCTCCGGAATACCGTGAACTGCTCGGCGTCATGGAAAAAATTATGGATAGCGTCAGGGCAGTCCTTCAGAAGTTGACCATGAAGAAGGAGGGAAAGAAAGTCAGCCGCGCCCTTAAAGACGCTCTTCAGAGAATTTACAGGGCATTGGCGGCAAACCCCGATCTTTCACCATTCGGCGCCTTTCCTGTGGGCGATGAAACAAAAGGCATAGGTGACGCTGCAAGCGTATCGCGGAAAAAGGAAGAACTTTCCGAAGAAGAGGTCAAAGTCGATGAAATGCCGGAAGCGCCTGTCAGGAAGAGAAAGAAAAAACCGAAGGTGAAAAGCCTGACACCGAATGCCATAATCAAAAAAATGAAGTTCGGGGATACCGGGGTATCCTGTGTAGTGGACAGCTTCGGAGAGGATGGTCCTGAAGTATTTTCCGAAGAGACGACAATTTATATCAACCGCGACCATCCACTTTATAAAAGGGAGTCTGCCAAGGTCGACACACATACATTAAATCTTGCCAGACTCATCACTCAGGAAATCGCTCTCATGAAAGACCCGAGAAATCCCCGGCAGGCGTTCGAACGTCAAAGCAAGCTTTTAAAAGATGCGTTTATAGACTGATGTAATCAGGATAATCTTCTTGCAGGAATCCTTCCCTGAAGCTATCGGAAAGATTCCGGAATGATAACTAATGCTATTTTTTAACACCCTCCCCAACCCCTCCCGTCAAGGGAGGGGTATATTTACATCCNNTAGGGTGAGGGGGTTTTATAGTTTTGTCACCCTGAACTTGTTTCAGGGTCTCGTAACCCATTGATTTCATGAGATGCTGAGGTGAAACTCCCCGCTCCAAGCAGGCTGTCCGACAATTCAGTAATACCCATCTTCAACAGTTCGAAAA